>JBBDIX010000092.1:0-9839 GCA_040880235.1 Nitriliruptoraceae bacterium | reverse complement strand
TCCGTGCACGTCGCCGTCGCGCGGGTCGCCGACAGCCAGCTGCTCCCGGCCCTGCGCCACCTGCACCTCGCCCTGCGGGCGAAGGCCGACGAGTGGAGTGACGTGGTCAAGTCCGGGCGCACCCACCTCATGGACGCGACCCCCGTCACGCTCGGCCAGGAGTTCGGGGGGTACGCCCGACAGATAGAGCTCGGGATCGAGCGCATCGAACGCTCGCTGACCTCCATCCACGAACTCGCACTCGGTGGCACCGCGGTCGGCACCGGGCTGAACTGTCCGCCCGGGTTCGTCGACCGGGTCATCGCACTGATCGCCGAGCGCACCGGTCTGCCGTTCGTCGAGGCCACCGACCACTTCGAGGCCCAGGGGGCACGCGACGCGCTCGTCGACATCTCCGGGGCCCTGCGCACCGTGGCCGTCAGCCTCATCAAGATCGCCAATGACGTGCGGTGGATGGCGTCGGGTCCGCGCACGGGGCTGTACGAGATCCAGCTGCCCGAGATCCAGCCCGGCAGTTCGATCATGCCCGGCAAGGTCAACCCGGTGATCCCCGAGTCGGTCCGTCAGGTCGCCGCGCAGGTCGTCGGCAACGACGCCGCCGTCGCGATCGGCGGCCTGTCGGGAGAACTCGAACTCAACGTCATGATCCCCCTGATGGCCCGCAACGTCATCGAGTCCGAGCGCCTGCTCGCGACCGTGTCGCGCGTGTTCGTCGACCGGTGCCTCGACGGCACCGAGGCGACCGACCAGGGACCACTGCTGGTCGAACGCTCGCTCATGCAGGTCACCGCGCTGGTGCCCGAGATCGGCTACGAGCGCTCCGCCGCCCTCGCCAAGCATGCGCACCGGGAGGGGCTCACCCTGCGTGAAGCAGCGCTCGCGGACGGCATCGACGAGACCGTGCTCGATCGCGTGCTCGACTACAAGCGCATGACCGAGGGCGGCGTGCTCTGATGGCGATCCAGGGCTGGGTCGTCCGGACGCTGGGTGTCCACCTGCTGATCATCATCGCGATGGCGTCGACGCGTCCGATGGTGTCCTACCGGGCGCTCGATCTCGGCGCGACCAACGCCCAGCTCGGGATGATCGCGGGCTCCTACGCGCTGCTGTCGCTGTTCCTCGCCATCCCCACGGGCCGCTGGGTGGACCGCTGGGGCGAACCTCGGTTCCTGACGCTCGGCGCCCTGCTCGTCATGGCCAGTGGGGTGTGGCTGACCCAGATCACCTCGCTGGCACTGCTGGCCGCGGCCACCGCGACGCTGGGGTTCGGGCACCTGACGATGATGGTCGGGATGCAGACCATCATGTCCAACGGCGGCGACCCGGCGCATCGCGACTCGCGCATCGGCGCGATGACGGTGGTCGCCGCGGTGGCGTTCGTCGTCGGCCCCGGTCTGGCGGGGTTCGTCGCCGAGGCGCCCTGGGGTGGACTGATCACCATCTTTGCGGCGACCGGTGTGCTCGGTGCGGTCGGCGCGGCGTTCGCCGTGTCGGTGTGGATCCGGCCCCCGGCCTCCCACGAGGTGCGCAGCGCCCCCCAGGAGGCACGCGAGCCGGCGCTGCGCGCGATCGGGTCCACCCTGCGGGTCCCGGGGGTGCTCCAGGCCATGATCGCCAGCATGGCGGCGCTTGCCTCCGCCGACATCGTCATCGCGTTCCTGCCCGCCTACGGCGAGGCGAACGGGATCGCCGTGAGCACCGTCGGGTTGCTGCTGTCGGTGTTCTCCGCAGCCGCGATGGCGTCGCGCGCCACCGTCGTGCACCTGCTGCGGTGGTTCGGGCACCGGCTCCTGCTCACCCTGTGCGTCGCCCTGTTCGGCGTCGCGCTGGCGCTGGTCGCCACCACGACGGTGCCGCTGATGATCGGCATCCTGCTGTTCATCGGCGGGTTCGCGAACGGGCTCGCTCAGCCACTGACCCTGTCCTGGATCGCCGGGCGCATCCCCCCGCGCAATCGAGGCGTCGCGATCGGCATCCGCCTGTCAGGCAACCGGGCGGCCCAGTTCGTGATCCCGATCGGGGTGGGGGCACTGGCCGGACTCATGGGGCTCGGCCTGATCTTCGTCACGCTCGCCGCGATGCTGTTGGGCAGCGGGGTGCTGGTCGCCCGTGCCCCCTCCGAGGGACTCCAGCAGGGACGCGTCGGCGCTGCGCGCCGCGCGCGGGTCGCAGCAGAGGCCACCACCGACCGAGACGCGACGGCCGGTGACACCTCGCCGAACCGCAGCGATCCGGACGACCGGGACGAGCGCGACGACCAGGCGACCGCATGACACCCTCCGGCAACCTCGACGACGTGCTCCGACAGGTCGCGGAGATCGCCCGACCCGAGGCCGCGCAGGGCGAGGTCGCCGACTACATCCCCGCACTGGCGGCCGCCGACGCCGACGGCTTCGGGATCTGCCTGACCGGGCTCGATGGCAACGAACACGCGATCGGCGACGTCGACGTCTCGTTCTCGATCCAGAGCATCTCCAAGCTGTTCTCGCTGGTGCTGGCGATGCAGCTCACGGACTCCCGTGGCGGGGTGCGCGAGCACCTGTGGTCCCGTGTCGGTCGCGAACCGTCGGGAGACCCGTTCAACTCGCTGGTGCAGCTCGAACGTGAACACGGCATCCCGCGCAACCCGATGATCAACGCCGGGGCGCTGGTCGTCGACGACGTGCTCGTCTCGCACTGCGACGACTCGAAGCAGTCCATGCTCGACCTGCTCGAGCAGCTGTGCGGGGAGCCGTTGTCCATCGACGAGCAGGTGTTCTCGTCCGAACTCGAGACCGGACACCTCAACCGGGCGATGGCGAGCCTGCTGAAGTCCTACGACAACCTGCACAATCCGGTCGACGCGGTGCTCGACTCGTACGTGTTCGCGTGCGCCGTCTCCATGAGTACCCGCCAGCTGGCACGGTCGATCCGATTCCTCGCCAACGACGGGGTCGAACCGGACTCCGGTACCCGGATCCTGTCCGCGGAGCACGCGCGGCGAGTCGCAGCGATCCTGCTGACCTGCGGGACCTACGACTCCGCCGGCGAGTTCGCGTTCAACGTCGGGCTGCCGTGCAAGAGCGGGGTGAGCGGCGGCATCGTCGGGATGGTTCCCGGGCGCATGGGACTGTGCGTGTGGTCACCGCCCCTCGACGACACCGGCAACTCGGTGGCGGGACGCACCGCCCTGCACGAGCTGTCCCGGCGACTCGACCTGTCGGTGGTCTGACCTGCGGCCCAGTTGGTCGTCACGGAAGGATCGGGAACTCCGCCCCCGGGGGAAGGTCGAGTTCGAGGCGCAACCGCGTGATCCCGTCGACTCGGACCTCGATGGGGAACGACACGGTGTCACATGCGGGGCACCGTGCCACGACGTTCGCGGCGGCGTCCGGCGTGTCGACCGCGCCCCAGGCGGCACTCAGCCACCAACGTTCACACGACGGGCAGTAGCCCCACAGGCCGACATCGTCATCGTCGACCAGGCGGACCTGGACCTCGCTCACGTCGACGCCTCGGCCCGCTCCGCGTCTGCCCCTGACGATGCACTGCGGGTCTGCTGCGAGCGCACCGCGACCCGAACACGTTCCGCCGGCGACAGGTCCTCGACGTCGACCTCCATCGCGTCGAGGATGCGTCGAAGCATCACGACCGCGGCATCCGTGCGGATGTGGACCTCGCGGTAGCCCTCGTCGCCGTACTGCTCGATGAGCTTCTGCTGTTCCTGGACCGCCCACAGGTCCTCGCGGATCACCTCCGGCGCGCCCTCGACGATGGCATCGACGAGCGTCTTCGCGTCCGGGTCCCGGGCCCATCGGCTTCCGGTGCGGCACGCCGTGTACCGGCGCCAGGTGTGGGTGCGATCCGTGCGCGGCGTGACGGTCTGATAGAGCACGTAGCCCTGTTCCTCGTCCGTGCCGAGCCGGCCTGTCGGGGCGACCGCAGACGTGAGCTTCACCAGGCCCGGTCCGATCAGTTCGTGCATCTGGATGCGATCTCCCCGCTCGACCCCGAAACGGTCGACGAACATGGGACCGAACGAGAAGTCCGTGCGGCGGCGGATGGTCCGGAGCACGGGGTTCCCGTCGACACTGTCGCGCTCGACGTCCATCGGAACGGACGCGTCGTTGTACGTGCCGATGGTGGACTCGTGCAGCGGGTAGAAGTGCGTCAGGTCGAAGAGGTTCTCGAGCAGGAGTCGGTGGTTCGCGTCGACCTCCATGTCTCCCGTGTCGCGAAACTCCCAGTCCGCGGTCCCGAGTTCGGGCGTCCGCGGCGGCCGGACATCCCCGGACTGGGCGGCGTCACCCGGCCAGACCCAGATGAGTCCGTCCTGCTCCACCACCGGAAAGCTGCGTTGCCTCGAGGTGGACGGGATGCGGTCGCTGCGTTCCTTGAGTGCTGGAATGCCGACACACGTGCCACCGGTGTCGTACGCGAAGCCGTGATACGGACACTCGAGGACGTCACCGTCGAGCAGTCGCCCTTCCCAGAGCGGGAACCGCTTGTGGCTGCACCGGCCGTCGAGGGCGACGACCTCACCATCGGTCGTACGCCACATGACGACGCCAGTCCCGGCGATCGTCTGATGGCGGAGTTCGCCAGTCGGGAACTCCGCCGACAGGCCCACCGAGAACCAGGCATCACGGATCATCGTCGTCTCCCACTCCTCGAGGACCGCCAGGGAACCTAGGAATGTGCTTCCCCCGCGTCAATGGGCAGCGGCTCCGACGACTCGACCTGCCCACCGTGGTCGCGGCTCCGCCTCGCTGCCCGCATGGCTGCGCTCGCCGTCACTCGCCGGAGTCGGCCTCCGCTGCCCGCACGAGGCGGCGAGCCATCGTCGGGAACACCAGCCCGTGGAACACCGACATCCCGTACCAGTACACACGGCCCCACAGGCCGCGCGGATGGAACCTGGCCCGTTGGACGAGGTGCACGCCCCCGTCGTCGTCGGTCTCGACGTGGAACTCCAGCCACGCCTGACCGGGAACCCGCATCTCCGCGCGCAGGCGCAGCAGATGCGGCGGATCGAGCGCCTCGACGCGCCAGAAGTCGACCGGATCGCCGACCAGCAGTTCGGTCGGGTGCCGACGACCCCGACGCAGTCCGACCCCGCCCACCAGTTCGTCGAGCGCGCCGCGGATCGACCAGAGCAGCCGGGGGCTGTGGTAGCCACTGGTCCCGCCTATGGCGCACAGGGTCGCGAAGAGGCGCTCGGGGGTGGCGGTCGTCGCGACCCGGCGGACGTCACCGAGCATCGCGCCGCCGGACCAGTCGGGATCCTCGGGTCGCGGACCGGACGGGTCGCCCGCCCCCGCACTCGCCCAGGTGCTGTCGACCTGCAGGTCCCGGACCCGCTGCAGGGCGCGGCGCACGGCCTCGTCGACGCCGGTGGGTTCGAACGACACGTACCGGCGGATCCGGTCGTCCCGCACGACCACCTCGTTGACGAGGCTGTCGACCAGTGGCCTTGCGACCGACGTCGGCAGCGGCGTGACGAGCCCGATCCACAGGGACGACAGGCGCGGGGTGAGCACCGGAACGGGCAGGATCACCCGGCGGCGCAGACCGGCGATCCGGGCGTACCGCTGGAGCAGTTCGCGGTAGGTGAGCACGTCGGCCCCACCGACCTCGTACACGCCCGGCGGGATCCGGTCGGGGTCCACGGCCGCGACGAGGTACCGCAGCACGTCACGAACCGCGATCGGCTGGGTGCGCGTGTCCACCCACTTCGGGGCGACCATCACCGGCAGCACGTCGACGAGGTGACGCAGCATCTCGAACGACGTCGATCCCGACCCGAGCACGACCCCGGCGCGCAGTTCGACGACGGGCACCGGGCCCTGCGCGAACTCACGGCCGACGGCCTGGCGAGACCGCAGGTGGTCGGACAGCCGGTCGTCCTCACGACCCAGTCCCCCGAGGTAGACGATGCGCCCGACGCCGGCAGCAGCCGCCGCGTCGCGCACGATGCGCGCGCCGTCACGTTCCCGTGTGGCGAAGTCCCCGTGTCCCGCCATCGCATGGACGAGGAACACCAGCACGTCGACGTCCCGACAGGCCGCCGCCATCGACTCCGCATCGTCGACGTCTGCCCGGACCACCTCGACATGTGCCCGCCAGGGGCGCCCGCTGAGCCTTGCGGGATCCCTCACCCCACAACGCACGTCGAGGCCGGCCTCGAGCAGTTCGGGAACGAGTCGACCGCCGACGTAGCCGGTGGCTCCGAGTACCAGCACGCGCATGCGCGACTCCTTCGACGCACACGATGCGCCGTCATCCCCGGTTCGTCACCCGCCCCGTGGCGGATGCGCCTTCAGGTGCGCAGCCCGCGGCAGGCGATCAGCCCTCGGGCTGCCAGTCGTCTGCGTAGTACTCCACGCCGAGGTGGGTGATCTGGTCCTCGCCCATCAGCCACCGCAGGGTGTTCTTGAGCTTGGTCTGCTGGATGAACAGGTCGTGCTCCGGGTGCAGACCCGGTGCCGCCTGAGGCGCCTTGAAGTAGAAGCTGAGCCACTCCTGGATCCCGCCCATCCCGGCGCGCTGCGCGAGGTCGAGGAACAGGGCCAGGTCGAGCGCGAGCGGAGCGGCGAGGATGGAGTCGCGGCACAGGAAGTCGACCTTGAGCTGCATCGGGTAGCCGAGCCACCCGAAGAAGTCGATGTTGTCCCAGCCCTCCTTGTTGTCACCGCGGGGCGGGTAGTAGTTGATCCGCACGACGTGATGCAGGTCCCCGTACAGCTCCGGGTAGATCTCCGGCTGCAGGATCGTGTCGAGCACGCCGAGCTTGGACGTCTCCTTGGTGCGGAACGACTCCGGGTCGTCGAGCACCTCGCCGTCACGGTTGCCCAGGATGTTGGTCGAGTACCACCCGTGCATCCCGAGCATGCGTGCCTTGAACATCGGGGCGAGCACCGTCTTGACCAGCGTCTGGCCGGTCTTGAAGTCCTTGCCGCAGATGGGCACCCCACTCGACGAGGCGAGTTCCCGCAACGCCGGTGTGTCGACCGTGAGGTTGGGTGCGCCGTTGGCGAACGGCACCCCCTCGAGCAGCGCGGCGTAGGCGTAGAGCATTGACGGGGTGATGCTCGGATCGTCGGCGTCGATCGCGGCGTTGAACGCGTCGAGGTCGGCGTGGGCCGCTCCCTGGTCGACGAAGATCTCGGTCGACCCGCACCACACCATCACCATGCGGTCGCACGCGTTGCGCTCGCGGAACGTGCGGATGTCCTCACGCAACTGCTCGAGCATGGGCCGCTTCGAGCGGCTGGCCATGACGTTGGGGCCGTCGAGCTTCTTCACGTACGCCGGGTCGAACGCGGCGGGCATCGGTTCGATCGCGCGCAGCGCGTCGGCGATCGGTTCCAGGTGACGTCCGACATCGAGCACCCCGGCCCGCACCGCGGACACGTAGGCGTCGTCGGGGAACGGGTCCCACGCACCGAACACGAGGTCGTCGAGCCCGGCCAGCGGCACGAAGTCCCGGATGAGGGGGGCACGGTCCTCCGTGCGGCGGCCCAGGCGGATCGTGCCCATCTGGGTCAGCGACCCGATCGGCTCGGCCATTCCCTGTCGGATCAGCTCGACCCCGGCGATGAACGTCGTCGCCACCGCCCCGAGTCCGACGCACAGCACGCCGAGGCGTCCGTCAGCAGGAGCGATGTCCATGGTCGAGTGGTCAGCCACGCAGGGCGCCTTTCGAGCGGGCGGCCACCGGCGGCCGCTCCTCGAAGCCTACGCCGCCGAGGACGACAGTTCGTCGATGGCGGCGGTGATGGCCATCTGGACCTCTCGGACGTGGTCGTCGTCGAGTGGTCCTCCCTCGGCGTTGCGACACGTGAAGACGTCGTTCGCCTCGTGGCCGACCGTGTCGATCCGCGCGACGACGATGTCGACCTCGAGTTCGGCGAGCGCAGCCGTGATCGCGTACAGCACCCCGACGCGGTCCAGTGTGCGCACCTCGATGACGGTGGCGCGACCGCTGGCCTCCGGTTCGGCGGTCACGGTCGTGGGCACGGCCGCCAGCCGCGCCACCCGGTGGGCCTGCTGGTCGGCCATCCGACCGACCCGCGCGCGCACTGCGAGCCGTCCGGCACCGGCGTCGACGAGGTCGCCCTCCACGCGCGCCCACCACGACCCAGCGGCGCCGTCCGGCGGACGGACACGGAACGTGTCGACGGCGAGCCCGTCGTCGCGCCCGAACGCCTCCGCGGCGACGATCTCCCCACCGTGCAGCGCGATGACCCCGGCGACCTTCGCGAACCATCCGGGGTGATCGAGCGCGACGACGTCGAGCACGTCGAACCCCTCGACGCCGTCGGGGTCCTGGTCGGCCGGGGTGACCCGCGTGCGAACCTCACCGGGTCCGGGACGCGTCTGGGCCATGAGGGTGTGGCGGACCACCGCACGGGGGCTGAGCAGCGCCGCGTAGCGCGACGGGAGCAGCGCGAGGTGCTCCCGCACGCCGTCCTCGGTGGCGCCCAGCTCCTCGGCCATCTGCTGGGCCGCACGCGCGGTGGCGACCGCGTCGTCGGCGATCTGGTCGGGATCGATCGAGTCCAGCACGGCACTCACTCTCGTCACGAGGGCTGCGATCAGCCCGGCGGTCCAGTCGTTGTACACGCGCGACCCGGTGGCCAGCCCGTCGGCCGCGGTCAACAGGTGGAGCGCGGCGAGCGTCGAGTGGTCCCCGACCACGTCGGCAAGCTGCTCGGCGAGCGCCCGATCGGTCACGTCACGCGTGCGCGCCACACCCAGCAGCAGGTGCAGCCGCGTGAGGCGCCCGACGCACTCGACCGTCGCGGTCGACGCACCCATGCGGCGTGCCATGGTCCGGGCGAGACGCACCCCGGTGACCTCGTGCGGCTCCCCGAGGGCCTTGCCGACGTCATGGAACAGCACGCCGAGCAGCAGACCCTCACGGTCCTCCACCAGTTCGAGGGCCTCGGCGGCCCACCGGTGGCGCCTGACCAGTTCGCCGAGCTCTGCAACCGCGTGCCAGGCGTGCCGGTCGAGCGCGAAACGATGGTACGGGTTGCGCTGCGCCCTCCCCCGCACGATCTCCCACTCCGGCAGCAGGGCGACGAGCATGCCCGTGTCGTCGAGCTCGGCCAGCGCGGGCAGCATCAGTCGTCCCCGCCACAGCGTCGCGACGAATGACTCGCGGTCACGCGAGGTCCAGCGCCAGCGATTCCCCTCGGCGGTGTGGACCCGGAGGCGGTGCGCCGTCGTGCGGTCGAGCACGGCGCCCGTGTCGACCAGGGCCGCGAACAGACGGGTCGCCAGTTCGGGGGTGGCGAGGTCGACGCCGTCGGGGATGCGCAGCACCCCGCCGTGCAGTTCGAACACGTCGACGATGCGCTCCGTCGGGCGCGTGCGGCGACGACCGTCGCGGCGGTCCGCCTCGATGAGGCGCCATGCACGGCGGTGCACGTGGTCGATCGTGCGGGTCGCCAGGTACAGCTCACGCAGCAGCCGATGTTCGGCGAGGTCGACCGGAGTGCCGGTCTCCGGCGCCGCCGCGGGGCGGCTGGCTCGGGCCGGGTGCTGCGCCCGGGGACCGTCCGGATCCAGGTCGAGCACGGCCGCGGGCGCGTCGGCATCCTCGAAACCGAGACGACGGGCCACCCGTCCGTGCACCCCCATGTGCAGCAGGTCGGTGGTGGCCAGCCCCGGCCGGGTCCCGGTGACCTGGTGCAGGGCAACCCGGATGTTGAGCACCACGCGTACCGCACGCGCCAGCCGGGTGCGGTCCGCGGCTCCGAGGTGCCCGGCGGCGACGAGCGCGTCGAGGCTCGCGGTGCCGACCAGCGCGGCGGCGGCCCACCGCAGCGACTGCACGTCGCGCAGACCGCCGG
>JBBDIX010000091.1:54054-58196 GCA_040880235.1 Nitriliruptoraceae bacterium | reverse complement strand
GGATCACCCTGTTCGGGTCCGGCTACCTGCTGGTCGCCTACCTGCAGACCGACCTCGTGGACCGCTACGGGCTGCTGACCACCCCGCAGCTGATCGAGGCGATCGTGATCGGGGAGATGACCCCGGGGCCACTGTTCACCGTCTCCACCGCCATCGGCTACATCCTGGGTGGGTTCCCCGGCGCCGTGGTGGCCACGCTGGCGATCTTCGTCCCGTCCTTCTTCTTCGCGATGCTGCTCGGGCGGATCATGCCCGCCATCAAACGTTCCGAGACGGCGAAGAAGGTGCTCAGGGGACTGACCGCTGCCGTGCTCGGGGTGATGCTGGCCGTCGCGATCGAGATCGGCCTGCGCGTGATCGTGGACATCCCCACCGCCGTGTTGGCCGTGGCCGCGCTGGCCACGCTGATCGGGACCCGCGTCAGCGCGATCGCACTCGTACCCCTGGCTGGACTGCTCGGCTACCTGTGGGTCACGCTCGTAGGATGACCCGCCGACCTGGAGGACACATGGCAGGCGAGCCGCCGCTCCTGCGCGACATCCAGCTCGCCTTCATGCGCATCCACATCCTCCACCACGCGGTCGAACACGCCATCTACGGGCTGTGGATGCGCGACGAACTCGCCGAACACGGCTACGACATCTCGGTCGGGACCCTGTACCCGATCCTGCACCAGCTCGAGGAACACGGCTACCTCACCAGCGACGAACAGCTTCACGACGGCCGACGGCGGCGCTACTACGAAGCCACCGCCGAGGGCAGGGCCCTGCTGTCGCAGATCCAGGTGAAGCTTCGCGAGCTGACGGGTGAGACCCTTCCCCCGAACTCCGGCCAGGTCGAGTGACCGCCGGACGCCCTGCAACCTCCCAGCCGTGGGCTGACGTGGGCGCTCCGCTGTTCGAGTTCGACGGCGTGTCGGTCCGGTTCGGTGACACGACCGCACTCGACTCGATCACGGTCCGTCTACCGGATCACGGCGTGACCGCGATCCTGGGTGCGTCGGGATCGGGGAAGAGCACGTTGCTGCGTCTGTGCAATCGCCTCGAGGTCGTAAGTTGCGGGACGGTCTCCTACCGCGGCCACCCCCTGGATCAGCTCGATCCTCGGGCGCTGCGACGTGAGGTCGGGATGGTGTTCCAGCGCCCGGTGGTGTTCCACGGGTCGGTTCGCGACAACCTGAACATCGCGGCGCCTGAAAGCGACGACGACATCCAGCGCACGGTCCTCGAGCGGGTGTCGCTGAGCGCGGAGCTGATCGACCGTGAGGCGGTCACGTTGTCGGGCGGAGAGGCGCAACGGCTCGGGCTCGCACGCACGCTGCTGACCGATCCGGCGGTCCTGCTCCTCGACGAGCCGACCTCCGCACTCGACGCGAGCCCCAGGCTCGCGTTCGAACGCACCGTGCGCCAGCTCGCGGAGGCCGGGACACCCGCCCTGTGGGTCACCCACGAACTCGAGCAGGTCCGTCGCGTGGCCGACCAGCTCGTCGTGCTCGACCGCGGCCGGCTCGCGCTCGTGCTCGATGACCTCACGGACCTGGCGAGCCATCCGGTCATCGCGAAGCTGTTCGACCCGGAGGGCCATGATGGGGACCGGTGATGTCGGTGTCGTGGGCGTCCTGCTGTCGCTGCTGCTGGTCGCGGTCGCGATCGGGTTGTCGCGGTGGCGTGGCCTGCGGCTCGAGGGTCAGATCGCCGGGTCGGTCGCCCGCGCGATCGTGCAGCTGCTCGTCGTCGGCGTGGGGCTGACGCTCGTGATCGATCCCGAGCGGCCCATGGTGTGGTCGTGGGTGTGGGTGGTGGCCATGCTGATCTACGCGGGCGATGTCGTCCGCCGCCGTTCCCCACAGATCCCTCGGCTCTGGCCACTCACGATCGTCGCGTTCAGCGTGACGACAGCGGTGAGCCTCGGGGTCGTGTTCGGCCTCGGGATCTTCCCGCAGGAAGGGCGAACGGTCGTCCCGTTGGCGGGTCTGATGGTCGGCAACGCAATGAACGCGACCGTTCTGGTGTCCCAACGTGCGGTCGACGAGCTCCGTGACAAGCGCCTCGAGGTCGAGACCCGTGTCGCGCTCGGGCACACGGCACGCCGCGCTGCTCGCCCCTACCTGATGGTTGCGCTGCGCACTGCGCTGGTTCCGCAGATCGAGACCACCAGAGCCGTTGGTCTGGTGTTCCTGCCCGGAGCGATGACCGGACTCATCCTCGCAGGGGTCCACCCCATCGACGCCGTCATGGTGCAGGCCGTGGTGATGTTCCTCGTACTCGGTGCCGCCGCCACCAACGCCACCACGATCACGCTCGGACTCACGACACGCCTGTTCACACCCGACGACCGTCCCATCTCGCTGGTCGCCCCGCACGGGACCTGACCGCCCTGCGCGCATGAGGCCGGGGTGTCGGGCCGGATGGCCTCGCACTCGGCAGCGGGACTCACGACACTGGAGCCATGGGCGCGGTTCGCGTGTGCCGGTGGCACCGGTCGCTAGCGTCGCCACCTCAGATCCCCCATGAGCAGGCTTCTCTTGCGCGTTCGAGGACGGCAGGTCGATGTGGCCGCCCGGCCGGCAGGTCGGGTGGTGTGTCGCTCGTGACCATCGGCATCGGCTTCGACGACGTGCTCGCCGCAGCGCACGCGAATGCCCCGTGGGCCTTCCGACGACTGTTCGAGGACCTGTCTCCCACGGTCGTGGGCTACGTGCGTCTGCGTGGCGCAACGGATCCGGAGGACGTGACGAGCGAGGCGTTCCTCAGCGTGTTCCGCAGTCTGGAGACGTTCAGCGGGGACGAGACCGCGTTCCGGTCCTGGGTCTTCACCATCGTGCACCGGCGCCTCACCGACGAACGTCGGCGTGCCGGTCGCCAGGTCAGGACCGACCCCCTCGAGGGATTCGAGGTGGATGTCGGTGGCGACGTGGAACAGGAGGCACTCGGACGGCTTGGCAGTGAGTGGGTGCACGAGGTCCTCGTCGACCTGAGTCCGGACCAGCGCGACGTGCTGCTCCTACGAGTCGTGGCGGACCTGCCCGTCGACGAGGTGGCCGACATCCTCGGCAAGCGGCCCGGTGCGGTGCGTGCACTGCAGCATCGGGGCCTGGAGCGCCTCCGTCGTGAGCTGGGAGTGCGCCCGGCGGTCGAAGTGGACCGGCCATGACGTCGGCGATCGATGGGCACGTTCGGGCAGGCCGTCAGGATCGGGGCGTAACAACCCGGCGTCTGCGAGCGATGACGTGAACGAGATGTCTCACGAACCCCTCGACGAGCGACTGGCAGATCGGCTCCTGACCGGTCGGCCCCTGCCTGCCGACCGGGAAGACCTGACGGACCTCGCGGTGTTCGTCGCGGCCATGCGCAGTGAGATCGACCACGCACCGGTGCCGAGCCGGGAACTGGCAAGGATTCTCGATGCGGGCGTCGCGCCTCCCACACCTGCTGAGCTTGCCGCCAGCAGGGCGGCCGAGCGTCCGGTGCTGACCGGCCTCGAGGTCTCGGTCGAACTTGCGCGGTCGGCACGTGGACGGCTGCCCGTCGTGCTCGCGCTGCGCGCGCGACACCTGATGCGCGTGCTCGCGCTCCTCGCACGGCATGTTGCGGATGTGGTCGGACCTCATTCTCGCCATCTCGCGGGTGTGGTCCGGCTTCGTGCCGTCCACGTCGCGGTCGTCGTCACTCGCCGGTGGCAGCGCGCATGGATCACGACGCAGCGGTGGGTGCGTGATCGCGCGCCCGTCGTTCAGGAGCGGACGGCGTCGTTCCGCCTCGTGAGCCGTCGGACGGGCAGGATCCTGAAGGTGGCGGTTGCCAACGTCGCGGCGATGAGCCTCATCGCGCAGGCTGGCCTTGCAGGTGGTGCCGTCGCGACGGCCACGGTGCTTGCCGGTGCTGCAGGCGTGCTCCCGACTCCCGTCCACGAACGGGTGGCAACGGTCGTGAGCGCCGTGACACCGTTCGAACTGCCTTCGCGCACGACGGAGCCCGAGCCGACGACGTCGTCAGAGGGTGCCTCGGACGTGGCCGAAGCTGATGCTGCGGACCCGTCGACCCCGCAGGACGGCACGGGGTCTGTCGAGGACGAAGGGTCCCGTTCCGGCGGGTCGGCCCCCGTTGCACCGAACGATGCGCCGGGGCCGGATGATGGTCCGG
>JBBDIX010000091.1:23517-53954 GCA_040880235.1 Nitriliruptoraceae bacterium | reverse complement strand
GTAGCGGTGGGTCTGCGCCGGGTAGCGGTGGGTCTGCGCCGGGCAGCGGTGGGTCTGCGCCGGGGAACAGTGGGTCTGCGCCGGGTAGCGGTGGGTCTGCGCCGGGTAGCGGTGGGTCTGCGCCGGGCAGCGGTGGGTCCGCTCCGGGCAGCAGTGGGAGTGCGCCGGGGAACAGTGGGTCCGCGCCGGGCAACAGCGGTAGCACTCCGGGCCAGTCGGGTGGTTCGGCGAGTGGGGGTGGCGGCGGTGGCGCTTCGGGCAACAGTGGCGGCGCTCCGGCGAACAGTGGGAACCGAGGTGGTGGCGGCTCTGGCGGTGGTGGTGGCGGGGGAGGGGGCTCCCTCTGAGCGACCACGACGATCACCTGCCACCCGCCAGCCGACCACGAGGGATGCCATGCGAGTCGTAGGTGTGCAGGTCGGCCCGTCCGTGGATGATGCCGTGGTCGTCGTCCTCGACTGGTCCCTGCGCACGTTTCGAATCGATCATGTCCATCCCGTGGTCACGGATGACGAACTGCTCGCGCTGTTGCGGGATCCTCGGACGGACGTTGCCGGAGTCACGGCGCCAGTCGGGTGGCCGATCGCGACTGCGCAGCCGTCGACCGCCGACATGACGCCTGAGGCCAACGATCGGCGGCGTGTTCGCATCCCCTCGACCACCCGGGTCACCGACCGGTGGATGCTCGAGAACGTTCCCAGCCCACGGCACGGGACCGGATTCGGGCCGGTTCGATTCGGTGCGGCTGCGCTCCGCACCCACGACCTGCTCGAACAGCTCCCGGCCTTCTGCGTCGACCGCACTGGCCGCAACGGCAAGATCGTGGAGGCACGCCCGCAGGTGGCACTGCGCGCCTGGAAGCTGCCTCACAGCGGGTACGACCTGCCCGGTCCCGACGGCCGTCACCTGCTCCAGGCGGCGATGTCCGGCATGGCGGACGGGATGGGCCTGACTCCGGACGCTCTCGGGGTGACCGACGCCGACCAGTTCGATGCGCTCGTCGCCGCTCTGGTCGCAGGCATGGCCCGTACGGGCCTCACCGTGCCGATCCCTCCCGAGCACGTGGCGACCGCGATCGTCGAGGGGTGGACACACCTGCCGGTGGATGACAGCCTGAAGAGCCTGATCCCGGCTTCTCGGCGCACGGCCGCCTGACCGGTACGACTCACCGCGGGGTCGGGGTCACCCCGTCGCGTCGGCGCTCTTTGCCCGCTTCGCGGCGCGGCCTCGGATCATCGCGTCGAGTTCGACCTTGCGCAGACGGATGAGCCCCGGTGTCACCTCGACGGCCTCGTCCTCGCGGATGAACTCCAGGGCCTGATCGAGCGACATGCTCCGCGGCGGCGCGAGCCGGACGAGCTCGTCGCCGGTCGCCGATCGCACGTTGGAGAGCTTCTTCTCCTTCGCCGGGTTCACGTCCATGTCCTCGGCGCGCGCGTTCTGCCCGACGATCATCCCCTCGTAGACCTGTGTGCCCGGGCCGATGAACAGCTGCCCGCGTTCCTGCAGGTTCAGCAGCGCGAACTGCGTCGTTGCGCCGGCGCGATCGGCGACGAGCGACCCGTTCTGACGAGTACGCAGTTCACCCTGCCACGGCTCCCACGAGTCGAACACGTGGTGCAGTACACCAGTGCCACGCGTCTCCGTGAGGAACTCGGTGCGGAAGCCGATCAGCCCCCGCGCGGGGACCCTGAACTCGAGTCGGGTCCATCCGCTGCCGTGACTGGTCATCAGTTCGAGGCGTCCCATGCGCATGCCGAGCATCTGGGTCACCACGCCCACGTAGTCGTCGGGTACATCGATCGACAGGCGTTCGAACGGCTCGTGGATCTTCCCGTCGACCTCCCGGGTGACGACCCGTGGTTTGCCGACGGTGAGTTCGAATCCCTCACGTCGCATCGTCTCGATGAGCACGGCGAGCTGGAGTTCCCCGCGGCCACGAACCTCCCAGGTGTCGGGACGTTCCGTGGGCAGCACCTCGAGGCTGACGTTGCCGACGAGTTCCTGGCGCAGTCGTGACTCGATCAGGCGCGCGGTCACCTTGTCGCCATCACGCCCCGACAACGGTGAGGTGTTCACACCGATGGTCATGCCGAGGTTGGGTTCGTCGACGGTCAGCACCGGTAGGGGGCGGGGGTCGTCGGCATCGGCGAGGGTCTCGCCGATCGTCACGTCATCGAAGCCGGCGATCGCCACGAGGTCGCCCGGACCTGCGTGATCGGTCGACACCCGTTCCAGACCCTCCGTCAGGTACATCTCGGTGATACGAATCGACTCGGTCGTCCCGTCACGTCGGCACCAGGCGACCGTCTGTCCGCGTCGCACCGTGCCGTTGCGGATCCGGCACAGCGCGAGGCGCCCGAGGTATGGCGAGGCGTCGAGGTTGGTCACCAGTGCCTGGAACGGGTGGTCCGGATCGTGCTCCGGTGCGGGGACGTGGGTGCGTATGACGTCGAACAGGGCCTTGAGGTCCGTCGCGGGTTCGTCGAGGTCGATCGTCGCGGTTCCCTCGCGCGCGTTCGTGTACAGCACGGGCAGGTCGAGCTGAGCATCGTCGGCGCCCAGGTCGATCAGCAGGCTGAAGGTCTCGTCGAGGACCTCAGGGATGCGCGCGTCGGGGCGGTCGATCTTGTTGACCGTGACGATGATCGGCAGGCGGCTCTCGAGCGCCTTGCGGACCACGAAACGGGTCTGGGGCAGTGGACCCTCGGAAGCGTCGACGAGCAGCAGCACGCCGTCCACCATCGCCAGGGCCCGTTCCACCTCGCCACCGAAGTCGGCGTGGCCGGGAGTGTCGACGACGTTGATGGTCAGGGGGCCGTCGTCGGTGACCAGTTGGATCGCGGTGTTCTTCGCGAGGATCGTGATTCCGCGTTCGCGTTCGAGGTCCTGGGAGTCCATCACCCGTTCGTTGACGTCCTGGTGGGCACTGAAGACGCCGGCCTGCCACAGCATGCCGTCGACGAGCGTGGTCTTGCCGTGGTCGACGTGCGCGATGATCGCGACGTTTCTGAGGTCTGTGCGGCGTTCCAGTGGAGTTCCTGGCGTGGGGGCAACCGCTCGATGCTACCCGCCCCGGCTGCGAGTCCCGGTCGGTGCGCCTCGTTCGCCGCGTGACGTGATGACCGCCCCGAGGATCACGAGCGCGGTACCGGCGATCGCGGCCGGGTGGATGGACTCGCCCCGCGCCGCGATCCCGAGTCCGATCGCGACCAGCGGCACGAAGTAGATGGCGATGGATCCTCGTGGTCCGCCGACGCGACCGACCAGGGTCGCCATCAGTACGAAACCCAGTCCGGTGCTCAGCATGCCCAGCGGCACCATGGCCGCAGCGGCCGTCCAGGAGAACCGCGATCCCGGCAGCGCGAGCAGACCGAAGGGGGTCACCACGATCATCGCGGCGAGCTGGACACGCAACATCAGGGCCGGAGATCCGTAGCGGTGTTGCAGCGGCACCGCGAGGTTGGCGGACAACCCGTAGAGGATGACGGCGATCAGGACCAGCGCGGCGCCGAACGCCGACCGGGCGCTGCCCGTCGTCTCGGCGACGGGCACCTCCGGGAAGAACACGGCCACGATGCCGGCGAACCCGAGCAGGAGTCCGAGCGTCTGGCGGCGTCCCGGCAGTCTCCGCAGCAGCACCGCGGCCCATGCGGCCGTCGTGAGTCCCATTGCCCCGTTGATCATCCCGGCGACGGACGAGTCGATCCACTGCTGTGCGAACGGGAACAGCAGCAGGGGCACGCCCATCCAGATGGTCCCGAGCAGTGCGATGCGGCCCATGTCGCCTCGTTCCACGCGCACGCGCCGTGCGGCAGGCACGCAGGCAAGGGTCAGGGCGCCGAGTGTCAGGCGCGCCCAGGCGACCAGCGCGGGTTCGAACGACTCCAGTCCGATGTCGATCAGGACGAACGACGATCCCCAGATGAACGCGATCGCGGCCAGCAGGAGCCAGTCGCGCACCGTGAAGTCGCCCAGGTTCGTCCCGGCCGTCGTCGACGGCAGGCGCGTCGAGGCCGGGCGTGATGCGGAGAGATCGGAGTCGGCCACGGCGATGCTCGAGGGGTGCGCAGAGGTGCCGGCGACCGGCAGATCATGCCCGCAGCGGGTGTCCGGGCGCTCGGAACCCTAGTCAACGTGCGGGACGATCGGACAGGGGCGTCACGGCCGGGAAGGTGGATACGCGGCACCCTGTGAGGTTCCGACGGGCCCGCCGGCGCTCGACGCGCCGAGGTTCGGCCCGCCTCCTCCACCCCCGATCCGTGCGGCCCCACCGCACCGCCGTGCACCACGCGACGCCACGCGACGCCACACGATGCACCGGAGGTCATCCATGCCCGTTCGCGCACTCGCCAGGCGACGGTTGCCGAGCCTGGCCGTGCTGTTGGCGGTGGTGGTCACGTTGTCCGTACCGCTGCTCGTCGACGGCCCGGACGATCGGCACTGGACCCGGGATCCGGACCTCGCGATGGACGCCCCGCGCACGATCTGGGCCAAGGACGGCCCGCCTCAGGCGGATCTCGACCACCGCATCGTCGAGATCGACGCGATGATGCGCACCTCCCATGTGGTGGGTCCCGATCAGGCGGCGGTCGACCCTGACGACGGCGTGTGGCAACGGCTGGCCGACTGTGAGGCGTCAGGGAACTGGGCCGCCAACACCGGCAACGGCTACTACGGCGGGTTGCAGTTCGCGCTCGGCACGTGGCGTGGGGTCGGTGGGACCGGCATGCCGCACGAGGCGCCGGTCCATCAACAGATCGCCATGGCCGAGCGCGTGCTGGAACGCCAGGGGTGGGGCGCATGGCCGTCGTGTTCGCGGCGTCTCGGCCTGCGCTGACGACTCGACGGGGTCAGCGGGCCTGAACCAGCAGAGATGTCAGTAGAGGCCTGCGGGCCGAAAGCGCGCGTCGTGTTCGCGGATGGCAAAGCGGTCGCTCATGCCTGCGACGTGGTCGATGGCCGCCTGCGTCGGTGAACTGTCCGGGAGTCGGTAGGCATCCGGAATCTCGTCGGGATGGTCCCGGAACCACTCGACCAGGTCCTGGATGACGCGTATGGCCCGTTCGGAGTGCTCTTCAGCCTCGGGGCGCAGGTACACCTGCTCGAACATCCAGTCGCGCAGCGCGTGCATGACCTCCAGCACGTCGTCATCCATGGTGACCGCGCCCTGTGCCACCGACGCATCGATGACGGCGGTGACCATGGAGTCGATCCACGCGCGGCCGGGCTCTCCGAACGTGTCGACGAACTCGCGGGGAAACGCCTCGACGGTCAGCACCCCGGCGCGCAGCGAGTCCATCGCGTCATGGGCGAGGTAGGCGATCCGGTCGGCGAACCGACACACCCAGCCTTCCGGGGTCGACGGGGGAGGGTCGTTCTTCCAGGAGGACTGGCGAATCCCGTCGCGGACCTCCCACGTGAGGTTCAGGGGTTCGAGGACCTCCACCACCCGTGCCCCGTGGATGGCGTGCTGCCACTCGCCCTCGACATAGGGCGTCAGTGCACGTTCACCCGTGTGACCGAACGGCGCATGGCCGATGTCGTGGCCGAGGCAGATGGCCTCGGTCAGTGGCTCGTTGAGCCCCAGGGCCACGGCGATGGACCGCCCGACCTGCGCGACCTGCAGTGTGTGGGTCAGGCGGGTGACGAAGTGGTCGCCGTCGGGGTTCAGGAAGACCTGGGTCTTGTGCTTGAGGCGGCGGAACGCCTTGGCGTGCAGGATGCGGTCGCGGTCGCGTTCGAACGCCGTGCGGTAGTCGTCGTCGGGTTCCGGCGTGTCACGACCCCGGGACCGTGACGCGCGGGTCGCTGCAGGGGAGAGCAGCCGGTCCTCGTCGGCCTCACGAACGGCGCGCGTGTGCCGTTTCAGCGGGCCTGCGTGGTCGTCGATCACCCGGTCCTCACGTTGCGGACGTCACGTTGCGGTCACCGTAAACGTACGCGCGCTCCGTGACACGGGGCGACCGGCAGGGCGGTGGACACCGCCGCTGGGCCGAGGACGGGATCGACGGCGTCCCGTAGCCTCGGGGTCGTGTTGCGGGTGGGCGCCTCGGTCGTACGCCGACGTGCCCGCGATGCGTCCCCTGCTGTTGCCTGCGCCGCGAACCACGAGGAACCTCCCCATGTCGGTCCGTCCCACCCGCCGCCGAATCGTCGCCCTGTGCGTCGTGGCCCTCGTCGTCGCGGCCTGTGACTCCGGCGACGTCGACGATCCGGCGGCGCCGTCCGAGTCACCCACGGCGTCCGACGCGCCGCAGGACTCCGACGAGGACTCGGATGAACCGTCCACCGTCGGCGACGGGTCCGAGGTCGCGGGCATCGACCTGTCCACACCGTTGCAGCTCGTCCAGGTCGCGGAACTCGGTGCGCCGATCGCCGGGGCGGTCGGCCCTGACGGCTCCCTGTTCCTGGCGGACCGGTCGGGAACCGTGCACCGGTTGACCGACGACGGAGCGTCTGGCGCACTGGTCGACGTCAGTGCCGACACCTCCACGGACTCCGAACGCGGCCTGCTCGGCATCGCGTTCTCCGCCGGCGGGTCCGATCTGTACCTGTCGCGTACAGACCCTGCCGGGGACACGGTGCTGGAGGTCGTCGCGGTGTTCGACGGGGTACCCCTTCCCACGCGTCGTCGCACGATCCTGCAGATCGAACAGCCGCGGGCAAATCACAACGGCGGAGATGTCCAGGTGGGGCCCGACGGCATGGTGTATTTGGCGCTGGGTGACGGAGGAGGTGGCGGTGATCCGCTCGAGGCGGGGCAGGACCTGTCGACGCCGCTCGGTGCCATCCTGCGGATCGATCCCTCGTCGGGTGACAGCTATCAGGTCCCCGGCGACAACCCGTTCGTGAGTGACCCCGACGCCGTCGACGAGATCTTCGTGTACGGACTTCGCAACCCGTGGCGGTTCTCCTTCGACCGTGAGACCGGCGAGATGTGGATCGCCGACGTCGGTCAGAATCGTCGCGAGGAGGTGTCGGTCGTCGACCCTGCCACCGAGGCAGGTGCAAATCTCGGGTGGAACCTCCGCGAGGGAACCCTCGAGTTCGCCGGTCCGGAGCCTGTGGACCACCATCCACCGGTCCACGAGTACGAGACCACGTCGAGCCGGTGCGCGATCACCGGTGGGTACGTGTATCGCGGTGAGGCGATCCCGGACCTGACCGGCGCCTACCTGTACAGCGACTTCTGCGACGGCGAGATTCGGGCCATCCTCGTCGAGGACGGCGAGGTCGTGGCCGAGGCCGATCTCGGCCTGCAGGCGGGACCGGTCGCGTCGTTCGCGCAGGACGTCGACGGCGAGCTCTACGTGCTCGCGCTCAGCGGCGCGGTGTACCGGATCGAACCAGCCTGACCCGCCGAGCGACAGGGATCAGACCACGAGTGCCAGGGTCGCGGCCAGGGCAACGGCCACGCCCAGCGCCTGGATGGGCCGCAGGCGTTCGTGCAGCAGCTGCCGGGCGATCAGTAGCGCCACCACCGGGTACAGCGATGCGAGCAGAGATGCCAGGCTCAACAGCCCCGACCGGGTCGCGAGCAGGAACAGCACGTTGGCCAGCATGTCGGTGGTACCCGACAGCACGATCAGGCCGACGGCCATGCCGTGGCGCGGCCGCGTCCCGCGCCACAGGAAGAACGCGATGAGGCTCAGCGAACCGGCCACCCGGGCGCCGAGCAGGGGCCACAGGCCCGAGTCGGCGGGGGTTGCGTCGAGGGCGATGAAGAAGAACCCGAAGAACAGGCCGGCCACGAACGCAACGATGGGTCCGCGTGACCCGTAGGCGCGCAGTGAGGCCCCGGGAGACCACGCCACCAGCACCACCGCGGCGAGTCCTGCCACGATGCCGCCCACCTGGACCGCGGTGAGGGGGTCGCCAGCGACGAGCACCCCCCACGTCACCGGAACCCCGGCACCGACGACCGCAGAGATCGGGGAGATGACCCCGATGGGGCCCACGGCCATGCTGCGCAGGTAGAGCACGAGCCCGATGTTGCCGACCGACCCGGCCAGCGCGCCCAGCAGCAGGGCCTGCACCGAGGGGGTTCCGGAGAGCCACCAGAGGCCCGCCAGCAGCACCGGGAAGCCAGCGAACTGCATCCCGATGGCCACGGTGAGTGCGGGCGAGCGCCGTGACGCGACGGCCCCTGCGACGTCGGAGACGCCGAAGCTGATCGCTGCTCCGAGCGCGAGCAAGGCACCCACCCGACCGACCTCCGGATCACGTGCCCGGACGATCCGGGGCGATGATGGCGGCGATGCTACTGAGCGTGCTCGGCGCCCCATCCCGAGTCTCGACGTCGGTCGGTCCGACCTGTTGCGGGGCGCGGGCGAGAGCGGGGCTGGCGTGAGGCTCGAGGGGCTTTGGCCTCTGGTGACACGATCACGTTCGGGCGACTCTCGGTGCCTGGACAGCTGACCTCGATACGGACAGGCAGTGAGATGGAGTCCTCCGTACACACGACCTGCTCGATGCCGGCCGGAAACGAACATCTGGAGCCCGCCCAGATGGATGCAGGAACCGCCCACGAGTTGACCCTCACGCACAGCGGCTTCTGTCCCTGGTGCGGGGAGGTGGCCCCGTCAGACGACTGATCAGGGCAGGACCGTTCTCAAGGCGGCGACCCCCCGTCGTGGCGAGGGGTCGCGCCGTGCAGGTGGTGCGTCGTGCCGCCGCGACTAGCGGCGATCGGACTCGCGGTCCATCTCCTCCTTCTCCGCACCAACCGCGTTCTTCACACTGCCCTTGACCTGCTGAGCCTTCCCCTTCATCTGCTGCGACCTGTTGCCGGTCGCCTTTCCCACGACCTCGTTTGTCTTGCCCTTGACCTTGTCGCCTGTACCAGCCATCACTACCTCCCAAGAGGCACGAACAGACACGAACGCTGCGGACCGAACCCGGCCAGCGTCCGCAGAACCCAAGGCGCCCGCCACCGCCCTTCGGCCATCACCCCTGGGTCCGCGCCGTAGGATGCAGCGGTGCGAGGTGTCGCGTGGCACGCGGACTGACGGATGGGGACGCCCGCACGACAGTGGCCCGAATCCCGGGTTGCGCCGAGGGCCGGTAGCTCAGTTGGTCAGAGCACTCGACTCATAATCGAGGCGGCGCGGGTTCGAGCCCCGCCCGGCCCACAGATCCGTGGTGACAGGTTCGTGTTGACCGGGTGCCGCCGAGCGACCAGTCTGGTGGTGTGCCTGCGACCTGCTCCACCCTGTGGCGGCGAGAAGACCAACGCACCACGGTTGGGCACGTGTCGACGTCCGTCACGCTGGGGATGAATGGTGACAGTGAAGGCGGATCACTCGCGCCGGGGGCGTTCCGGCAGAACTCAGGCTGGCACTGCGCAGTGGTGGGTGGTCGCTGCCTACGTGGTCATCGCGGCGGTCGCCATCGCGATTCCCTCAACACGGGCGTCGTTCGAGTCGATCGCGTTGCACATCCCGTTCATCCTCGCGCTGGCCCTGGCCTGCCTGGTTGCGGCGCGGGCAACGTGGACCCGGTTTCGTCTCGACGGGACGAGTCAGAGCTTCCTGTTCGCAGCGGCGTTCGCCGGGCTCGCACTCGTCTTCGGTCCTCACGCCTTCGCGGGCACTGCGATGCTCGAGTCCCCCTCCGCCATGATGTTCGATCCCTTGGCGCGGCTGGTGTTCGCCGCCTTCGCCGTCGCTTCGTTGCTGAACCTGCCGGTTCCACGACGGCTGCGTCACCCTCGAGGAGCACTCGTACTGCTCGCGATCGGCATCGCCGTCCTGGTCGAGGCCGGCGCGCACGGAAGCTGGATGCGGGTGCTGACCGCCTCCTACCCCTACGGGTACGACGCCCTGCGCCCGCTCGAGATCACGACGCTGATCGCCTACCTGGTCGTCGTCGGCGTCGTCGCGATCGAATGGCGGCGGCAACGCCGCCCGTTCCTGCGCACCCTCGGGCAGGTCGCGTTCATCCTGGTCGTCGCGAGCACGCTGCAGCTCATCGGTGCCCCGTGGGACTGGCTGTGGTGGCTGTCGCACCTCGGTCTGCTGGCCGCGTCCGGCGTGCTGGTCCTCGGCATCTCGCAACAGCTGACTCGCGCGATCGGAGAAGAGGAGCTGGTCCTGCACTACCAGCCGAAGATCGATCTGAAGACGGGTGAGATCTGCGGTGTCGAGGCGCTCGCGAGATGGCAGCACCCGCAGCGCGGCCTCGTGGCGCCGGGTGAGTTCATGCCGATCATCGAACACAGCGATCTCAATGGGCCGTTCACCCGCTGGGCGCTCGGCACAGCGCTCTCTCAGCACCGGGCGTGGCGACACGAGGGGTTCGACGTCCCGGTCGCGGTCAACCTCTCGCCCCGGCTGTTGACGGACCGAACGATCGTCGCACAGATCGCTGACGCACTGGCGCGCTTCGAGGTCGAGCCGTCACGTCTGCACCTCGAGCTCACCGAGACCGCGTTCGCGGAGGACGACGCACAGGTTCTCCGGGTCACCGGGGCACTGAAGCGCCTCGGGGTGCGGATCGCGATCGACGACTTCGGCACCGGGTACTCGTCGCTGACGTACCTGCGGCGCTTGCCCGTCGACGACGTCAAGATCGACAGGAGCTTCGTCCAGAACCTCACTACGGACAACAGCGACCTGATCATCGTGCGCTCGACGATCGATCTCAGCCACGAGCTCGAGCGGCTCGTCATCGCCGAAGGGATCGAGGACGGGCCAACGCGTGACCTGCTCGTCGAGCTCGGCTGCGACATCGGCCAGGGCTACCTGTGGAGCCGGCCCGTGCCGGCGGACGAGCTGTTCGTTTGGGCCCGCGAACGTCGACTCCAGCGCCCGCAGTGACCTCGACGTCGCCACCGAATTCTCCGTCGGCGACGCCCTGTCTGGATTCCACGCCGGCCCGGGCCGAGCACCCGGCGATGTCCGTGTCCGGACCCGTGGCGACGATCCCGGCCGGCGTCCGGTTGCCGATCCCCACCGACGCCCGAGCCCATGTGACTCGTCCGTGATGTGCTTGCCAGTGGGCAGCTGCGACCACTGGTGGACCGGATGTGCGGTGTCTCCCAGGACGGACAGCACGCATGACGCATGGAGAGACGCGTCACGGTACGAGGCCTGACGAACGCACCGCAGCGCGGGACGAATCCCACCCGCATTGCGGAGCGTCACATGGATCGCATCCGGCGGTCGGCCCATCGACCGGCGATGGACACCGCGAGATCGTCTGACCGCTTGCAAGAGGGCTCGTTGGGCTTCTCAGGCCGCCAACTGAAGGGCTCCGGTCACGATCGCGGCTGCGACGTTGGCCAGCGGCAGCTCTCGGGAGTAGGCGTGGCCCCGTAGGCGGGCCAGGGCATCTGCCAGGTCGCAGTCGAGCTGGATGGCGACCATCCCGGTTGCCTGGTGCACCACCGCTGCGGGTGTCAGAGCGGCAACGATCCTCGCCGAGTGGTTGTCACTTCCAGCCAGATGTTCGACGAGCACCCTTGTCAACGCGGCGGCCAACTCGAGCAGATCCCCGGCACCGCGGCGATCCAGCGTCGCTTGCTGGTCGTGGAACAGGGTCAGCGTTCCCAGGGTGGTCTCGCCCACCTGCAAGGGGAGTGCCGCCACGGAGCGCACTCCAGCCTGGGCCTTGGCGGGACCGGCCTGCGGCCATCGCGGATCGATTCCGACGTCGACGACCAGGATCGGCCGTTGGGCGGCGAGCGCATCCCAGGTCGGTCCTTGGCCGATGGTGAAGCCAAGGTCTGCGGCTGCATCGGCCGCGAGAGATGACGTTCCGCGGAGTGATGCTGCGCAGTTGGGTTTCCTGACCTCGATGGCTGCCTGCCATCCGCCGCTGATCCAGGCGCATCCGACCGCCAGTCGCTGGACGAAATCACCGTCGAGGTGGCCGTTCGCGGCAGCGATCTCCAGCGCGGAGCGCCTGTCAATCGGCATCGCGCTTGTCCTCACTCCGCGCACCGCTCGCAAGTTGAGCAACTCGACGAGGTCATGGTCGGAAACGAGCGTGTCCGTGAGTGCCAAAATCATGCCGGTCAGCCCATTGCCACCGAGGTCTGAAGCAGCACTCACCCCCCATCTGTATCAGAGTGTGCACCCAATTCCCTTTCAACGTGTGCGCCCAGTGAGATGTGGGTCGTCCACCGCGTGGGTCCTGGCGGAGGGAACGTGCGCGAGCGTTGGCTCGTCCCACAGCTCGAGAGGGGGTCATCCCTCGTCGGGCCGATCGATGAAGATGGCCTCGATCGGTTGTCCGAACAGTCGGGCGACCTTGAAGGCCAGGGGCAGACTCGGATCGAACTTGCCGGTCTCGATCGCGTTGACCGTCTGGCGCGACACCTCCAGCGCATCAGCGAGCTGCCCCTGGGTCCAGTCTCGCTCGGCACGCAGCACCTTGAGGCGGTTCTTCACCGGTAGCGCCGCAGCTCGACGGCCGTGGACACCATGTACGCAACGCCCATCAGTACGTAGAGGGCGCCGATGGGGATCGCGATTCCGGAATCGAAACCGACGACGTCATGGGTGTCGAGCAGCGAATACGGGACGCCGACGATGAACACGACGCCAAGTGTCCATCTCCCTTGTCCTTTAGACAAGTGAACTTTACAGACAGGTGCAACGGACGTCACGCGTGCCTTACATGTCCCGGTGGCAGGGCCGGATGGCCGAAGTCCGGGTTCCCACGCGACTCGTGCGGGCTGGACGAACGACACCGGTGTTCCGGTGACGGCGCGAGTAGCGTCGCACGGGTTCAGGTGGACCGCCGGAGGAGTGCGTGATCGAGCAGCAGGTCTTTCCCTTCGCGTTCGATCCGGTGGCACGGCTGCTGCTCACCATGCTCACGGTCACCCCGGCGCGGTCGCGGGTGACCGTCGACAGCCGGGAACTGCACATCCGCTTTGGTCCGTGGTCCCTGCGCACCCCGTTGACCAACGTCGAACGGGCCTGTGTGACCGGCCCGTACCGGTGGATGAAGGCGATCGGACCGCGCGGCTCCGCGGTCGACCACGGCGTCACGTTCGGGACCAACCGTCGTGGGGGCGTGTGCATCCTGCTGCGCGAACCCGTGGGGGCCCTGTTGGGGCCCGACCGACTGCTCCATCCGGGCGTGACCGTGACGGTCACGGACCCGGGGCGGCTCGCTGCCGTGCTGAACAGCGCGGCCGCCGATGGTGACCGGACGTCGTGATGCCGCGCGTCACGCGTCGGCAGCGCTGACCTCCGGCAGGGTTTGGCCGACGAACGCCCCGACGACCCCGAGGACGGCGAGCAGGGCCAGGGCGGCCTCTGGCCCTGCGATCGATGCGATCGAGGTCGCGCCTCCGACGACGAGCAGGACCACTCCCATCGCCGCGTTCGACACCGCGACCCGGTCGGTCCGGTCGTCGCCCCGGGCGAGGTCCACCACGTAGGTCTTGCGCCCCACCCGGGCGCCGGTGTGCATGAGCGCGAGCAGCAGGTGGGTCGCGGGATACAGGAGCGCCAGTTCCCGCAGCGTCGGCGATCGCAGCGTGATCAGGAACGCGACCACCACCGCGGACGCGCCCACACACGCGGCGATCATGGTGCGACGGCTCGAGCGGTCCGCGAACCCTCCCCACAGTCGACCACCGACCAGGCTTGCGACCCCGGTGGCGATCACGAACGGACCGAGGTCACGCAGACCCGTGCCCGACACCCCGGCAGCCAACATCACGACGAACGGTGGACTCAGGGCCGACACGAGCAGCAGCCCGCGTGCAAGCACGAACCGTCGGAACACGGCGTCGTCACGCAGGAGGGCGAGCGCGGACACGACGTCCTTGGCATCGGCATCGGGGTCGTGGTCGCCGGGCCGTTCCCTGATCGTCGCGTACACCGCGGCGGCCGCGACCCAACAGGCCGCCGCGACGACGAGCAGCACGGCGAACGTGATGGGGGAGGTGTCGTCGCCCCCGAGCCAGCGAAGACCCACACCCAGCGTGATGGCGGCGAATCCGGCGGCAGCAGTGGCACTGCCGGTGACGCGACCTCGACGACCCTTCGGGATCGTGCGCCCCATGACGTCCTTCGACGCGAGGGATGACAGCGAACGGGCCACGGCGAATCCGGCGAGCACCGCCAGGATGCCCCAGCCAGCGGCCGCACCCTCGGCGAACGCGGCCAACGCGGCCATGGCTGCGACGCAGGTGGCCTGGCCGAGTGCCCCGGCCGCCCAGAACCATCGGCGGACCGGCTGGCGGCGCACGACGGCGAGCAGACCTGCCTGCGGGAGCATCGACCCGGACTCGCGGACGGGAACCAGGAGCGCGATCGCCGCGGCGGGTGCGCCGAGGCCAGCCAGCAGCCATGCCAGCACGGTCTTCGGGTCGACGATCAGGTCCCCGGCCCGTTGCAGCCCCAGTGCGGCGACGTGTCGGATCGAGTTGGCGCGTGTCGTCACGGGATGGCGGGTGTGTCGACGACGAGGTGGGCATCCGGATCGGACAGGAGATCGATCAGCGCGGCCGCCGGCATGGGGCGGCTGTGCCAGAACCCCTGCGCGAACGTCGTGCCGAGTTCGATCAGCAGGTCGCGCTGCTGCTCGGTCTCCACGCCCTCGCCGCAGACGTCCAGTTCGAGCGAGCGACCGAGTTCGACGATCGCGCGGATCAACGCCGCCGACGTCTGGTCGTGCCCGAGATCTGCGATGAAGCTGCGGTCGATCTTGATGATGTCGACCGGCAGGCGTCGCAGGTACGACAGGGAGCTGTAGCCGGTGCCGAAGTCGTCGATGGCGAACCGCACGCCGTGGGTGCGCAGGCGTCGCATGATCGACAGGGACAGGGCCGCGTCGTCCAGCAGGTTCGTCTCGGTGACCTCCAGCACCAGCAGCTGCGGCTCGATCTGGTTGACCTCGAGCAGGCGCACCACGTGGTCGACCAGCGCGGGCTCTCGCAGTTCACGACTCGACAGGTTCACCGCCATGCGCAGCACGAGGCCATCACGCGTGTCGAGGCAGCAACGCAGGGTCTCGAGGGACTCCTCGAGCAGGTGACGCCCGATGGCCGAGACGAGTCCGCTCGCCTCGGCGATCTCGATGAAGTCGTCCGGCTCGATCGGTCCACGTTCCGGATGGTTCCACCGGGCGAGCGCCTCGACGGCGACGATGCGGCTCGTGGCCAGCTCGATGATCGGTTGGTAGGCGACCTCGAGTTCCCCGTCGGCCAGGGCGTGCGTGAGGTCCTCGGCCATCTGCAGTCGGGCCTGGTTCTGCTCCGTCATCGTCGGGCGGTGCAGGGTCCACCGCCGCTTGCCCTGACGCTTCGCCTCGTACAGCGCGATGTCCGCGTCGCGCAGCAGTTCCTGACTGTCGCGGGACCCGTCGTCGACGGCGATGCCGACGCTGAGGCCGGCACGAAGGTGGTGACCGTCGATCTCGAAGGGGGCGTCGACCACCTCGAGCAGCCGGCGAGCGGTCATGCCGGCGTCGGCGTCGGACTCGACACCCTCGCACAGCACGGCGAACTCGTCCCCACCCAGTCGCGCGACGGTGTCCGACGAGCGCACGACCTCCTGGAAGCGGCGCGCGATCTCGACGAGGAGCCGGTCGCCAGCGGCGTGACCCAGGGTGTCGTTGATGTCCTTGAAGTCGTCGAGGTCGCACATGAGCAGGGCGAGGTCCTCACTCCTGCGTCTGGTCCGGGTGAGGGCGTGGGTGAGGCGGTCGTTGAACAGCGCGCGGTTGCCAAGTCCCGTCAGGGGGTCGCGCAGGGCGAGTTCGCGGACCTGGCGCATCAGGTCGTCGCGTTCGGTCGTCTCCTGCATCGTGAGCACGATGCCCTGCACGTCGGGGTCCGAGCGCAGGTCCACGGCGACGATGTCGACGTACTGGGCCTGGTCGTCCCGGTCGAGGAGCCGTGCGCTCACGCGGACCGGCCCGTCATCCTCCGCGTGGTTGAGCTGGTCGACGATCGCCCCGAGGGTGGACCGGCGCTCGCTCTCGTGCAGGAACTCGATGACGTCGCCGATGCTCCAGCCCGTGGGGTCCGTGCCGTAGAGCCGTTCTGCTGACGGGCTGGCATAGGTGACGCCGCCCTCCTCGTCGACGACGATCAGGACGTCGTTCATGTGGCGCACGAGCGCGGAGAACCGGCGCTGGTCGTGCAGGGCCTGCTTCTCGACCCGCAGTTCGGCGCGTGAACTGATCCGTTGCAGCAGGGATCGGATCCGCGCAGCCATGAGCAGCAGGATGACCGCGGTCATGCCGGCGAGCATGACGTCGCGCACGGTGGTCGCGACCAGCAGCATCGTGATCGGCAGCAGCATGGTGGCGATCACCAGCGCGACCGTGCGCAGGATCTGGTCGCCGATGTCGTCCGGACCGATCGGCCGGGGAGTCTGCGGAGCCGATCGGTGCACCACCGCCAGGCTTCCCAGACCGAACGCGAGCAGCCACAGTGCGTTGTTGCGCCCGGGGGCGTACCAGTCGAAGACCAGGCTCAGGCCGTTGGCGATCGCGGCGACCACCAGCACGAGCCCGGATGCAGCGAGCAGCAGCGAGGCCGGCGTGTTGGGGCGACGCCGAACCACCAGTCGAACGGCGGCGATGAGCACGAGCACGTGGACCAGGGGAAACGCCGCGACGAACACGCGTGTCAGCACACCCGCGGGGAACCAGTCCCACACGTCGGACACGAAGACGACCCACACGAACGTGATCGTGCTCGCGCCGACGATGAACGTGTCGATCACCGACGAGAGGTCGACGAAGCCGCGCCGACGCACGATCCCGTACAGCCCGACCGAGAACGCGACACCTCCGACGATGTTGAACAGGTGCAGCAGGTTGGGCAACGGCGGGTTCGACGGCAGGAACACGCGCCAGGCGGTCAGTCCGACGTCGCCGAGGGCGTACGCGGCGAGTCCGAACGCCACGGGGGCCCACACCGCCCGGGCCGTGGGCGGCAGTCGCAGCAGACCCCATCCGACGGCTCCGACGATCAGCAGCAGGGGCACCACCTGCAGAAGACCGCGTGCCGTGCTGTCCACGGGCAGGACGATCTGCCCGACCACTCCCACGGCCACGGCGGTCGCCAGGCCGGTCTGGATTCGCCCTGGCCGGCTGGGCATCACGGCGTGATCCGCAGCGCACGTGCGTGGATACTTTGGCGAGCATGGACGCTGCCACGGAAGATGACCCCTCCACGGATGACGACGCTCGCCGAACCCGTGACGGCGTGCTGCGCGTGTCGACGAACACCAGACTGGCGCTGGCCGCGCCGCGGCCCATGCTTCGCGGGGTGCTGCACCTGATCGCGGCCGTGGCGGCCGTCCCGAGCACCGTGGTGCTCGTCGTGCTCTCTCCCACGACCTCGGGGCGCCTGGCGCTCGGAGCGTTCGGTGGCGGGATGAGCGCGATGTTCAGCGCGAGCGCCCTGCTCCATGCCCGTCGATGGCCTGCACCGGTCCACGAACGCCTGCTGCGGCTCGACCACACGGGCATCTACCTGGCCATCAGCGGGACGGGCGTGGCGATGGGCATCGTCGGCCTGCAGGGCTGGCCGGGTGTCGTGCTGATCTCGGTGATGGCGGTCGGCGCCACACTGGGGATCGCGCTCGAGTGGTTGCCGTTCGCGCCACCCCGCGGCTACTCCAATGCCGTCTACCTGACGCTCGGCTGGGTGCCCGTGGCACTGCTGCCGTGGGTGTGGGTGACGTCCGGAGCGGGGACGGTCGCGCTGATCATCGTCGGCGGGGTGCTCTACACACTGGGCGCGGTCATCGTGGGACTGAGACGCCCGGATCCGGTGCCGGCATGGTTCGGCTACCACGAACTCTTCCACCTGCTGGTGGTGGTCGCCGTACTCGTCCACGCCGTCATGATCCTCCGCCTGGTCTGATCGTCGAGCCGACGGCTCACATGCATGGACCCGTCTGTCCGGGGGTGCGCTCGGCGTCGAGCACCGCATGGATCTCGTCGAGGTCGAGCGCGTAGGCCACGTCGCGCCGGTCCGGGCTCACGGCGAACACCACGCCCCCGACGCGCCCCTGGTCGTCGACGAGCGGGGAGCCCGAGTCGCCCTGCTGGAGCTCCGCGGCGAGGAACACCACACGGCGTTCGGTGCGAGCGTCTCCGTAGATGTCGCGTCCGACGGCGGCACGATTGCCCTCGACCCGCGCAGGCGCCACGCGCGGATCGAGCTGGCCGCCCGGAAATCCGATGACGACGGCCTCGTCGCCCTGCGAGACCGCAGCCAGTTCGAGGGGCGATCGGGCCATCCCGGAGGCCTCGAGCAGGGCGAGGTCGCGCTCCGGATCGTGGACGACGACCGTCACCGTGTGTTCGGTCCCGTCGGGGAAGCGCACGCGTACGGAGTCCGCGCCGGCGACCACGTGCGCGTTCGTCAGGAGCAGACCGTCGCCGATGACGAACGACGACCCCTCGAAGCGGCGCCCGCAGCCATCGGCACGCACGTGCGCAGTGCGTGTCGTGGCCGAGTCGATGACCGCCGCGTCGATCGACGTCACCCGGGGCGACGGGCCCGTGGCCGGAGCGGGGGCGAGGTCGGCGAAGACCTCGGGGAAACGACTGGAGTCGACGAACCGACGTACGCCTCGCAGCACGTCGGGAGGGTCGGGGGCCTGTGTCGTGATCGTGGCGACGACGCGTGAACCACGCACCTGCTGGGCGACCTGGCCGGGGATGCCTGCCGCAGCCGGGATCAGCAGCCACACGAGCACGCCGATCATCAGCACGCTCGCCAACCCGCCGGCCAGTCGGTCGAGCCCTGCCAGAGGTGTCACGGAGATCGCTCGACTCAGAAACGCACCGAGCAGGCCGGTCACCCCGGTCGTGACCCCCACCGTGACCGTGAGGGCCACGACCACCACGAACAGGCGCATGCTCGTCTCGTCGGGGCTGATCAGGTCCAGCGCCCACGGGATCGTGCGATTCGCGAGGAACAACCCGGCGAGGATCCCGATCCACGAGGTGGCACGAGACACGAAGCCCGCGCGAAAGCCGCCGACGACGGCAGCGATCACGGCGACGGCGAGCAGGGCGTCCAGGACGTTCATGAGCGACACCGTAGAGCACGCGCAGACTCGCCTGCAGCACGCGTGGTCTACCTTCGTTGGTTCGTCCGCGAGGGAGAACCCGTGCTCGGCTCTGCGCAGTTGACGTTCGTGCCGGCGGGTCCCACACCGGCCGCGAGCGGATTCGCCCTGTGGACGGTTGGCGACCACGCGCCCGATGACGTCGCCCAGTCCCTGGGGCTCGCCCGTGGTCGCGCGTGGCGGATGCCCACCGTCCGCGTGGACGGGAGTCCGGTCGACGGGACACCCGTCGACGGCGACGCCGGGGTCGCTCGTCTGGTCGACGTCGAGGTCGATTCGCGTCGCGTCGACCTGCTCGCCGCCCTGCGTTGGCTGGCAGGCCTGGCGGCCGACCGCCCGACGTCCGGACGCGTGCGCCTGTCGGACTCGGTCCACGCCTGGAGCGTGGCGGCCAAGCTGGCGCTGGAGCTCGTGGCCGCCGGACACCTCGTGCCGACGATCACGAGCGATCCCACGATCGACCGCGGCATCGCGTCGTGGCGCGCGGCAGCACGTGCGGACGACCGGATCAGCCAGCTCGCTGCGGCGATGCCCCCTGCGGCACATGCCCTGCGGCGGGGGTCGGATCAGGTGTGGACGGCCGAGGACCTGCTTGCGTCCTTCCTCGACGCGGTCGCGGACTCGTGTGCGCGACAGGGTCGGCGCCCCGAGGTCGATCGGCGAGGCCGCGTCGCCGCGGCGACGTTCGCCGAGTCGTGGCTCGTGGCCCTCACGGGGGCAGATCCGGTCGTCGACCGCGTGGGGGACGTCGACGCGGTGTCGCGGGACGTCGCCGACTGGACCCGTCCGGTCGTCGGGCACGAGCGCGCGTCGGTCGCCCGGATCGGACTGCGGGTGTCGGCGCCAGAGCACCCGGATGCCCCGGACAGGGATCCATGGACGGTGCACCTCCACCTCGAGGCGGTCGACGGGGACGGGGCTCGCCTCGACGCCGACGATGTGTGGTCGGCGACCTCCGCCACGGTGGAGATCGGTGGTCATGTCGTCGACGCACCCCGGGTCGTGCTTCTGCGCGGGCTCGCAACCGCAGCGCGCCTGTTCGCGCCACTCGACCGCAGCCTCGACGTCGAGCACCCGAGCGCGCAGACACTGGACGACGCCGAGGTGGCCGAGTTGCTGGCTCACGGCATCGACAACCTCGCGACCGCGGGCGTGCGGGTCGAGCTGCCGACGGAACTGCGCGCTGGCGCTCCACGGTTGCGGATGCGGCTGCGCGTCGGGAGGGTGCCGGCGGCCAGTGACGACGCGGTCGCTGCGGGGATCGGTGGCCTGGCCGAACTGCGGCACGAACTCGCGGTGGGCGACGAGTCGGTCGACGAGGACGAGTTCGCCCGGATCGTCGCCCGCCGCGCACCGCTGGTGCGCTGGCGTGGACGCTGGGTGCTCGTGGACGACGACGTGGTGGAGGCCGGACGAAGCGCCGGGCAGAGCATCAGTGTCACACTCACCGAGGCGCTGGCCGCCGTGCTCGCGGGCCGCCACCACACTCGCGAGACCGGGTGGGTGGAGGCACGGGCAGGGACCGAGTTCACCGATCTCGTGCAACGCCTTGCGAGCGGGGAACGCCGGGATGCACGGATCCCCGAGGGATTCACCGGGACCCTGCGCCCGTACCAGCGCCGGGGTGTCGCCTGGCTGCAGGGCCTCGCGGAGCTGGGCATGGGCGCCGTGCTCGCCGACGACATGGGCCTGGGAAAGACCGTCCAGGCGATCGCGCTGCTCGGTACGCGACCTGCAGACCGGCCCCACCTGGTCGTGTGCCCGACGTCGGTGGTCGGCAACTGGACCCGCGAGCTGCACCGGTTCATGCCCGACCTCGACGTCACGGCCCACCACGGACCCGAGCGGACGGTGCGACGGTCCGCCATGCAGCCGGGACGGGTCGTGGTGACCAGCTACGCGCTGCTCCGACGTGACGAGTCGATGCTGACGAGCATCGACTGGGACACGGTGGTCTTCGACGAGGCCCAGCAGCTCAAGAACCCGGCGTCGGTGACGACGCGCACCGCTCGGCGCATCGACGCCCGCCTGCGCATCGCGATGACGGGTACCCCGGTCGAGAACCGTCTGTCCGAGCTGTGGTCGATCATGGAGATCGTCAACCCGGGTCTGCTCGGCTCCCGGCGACGGTTCGACGAGCACTTCGCCGTGCCGATCGAACGGTGGAACGACCACGAGGCGAGCGACGGTCTGCGTCGACTCATCGGGCCATTCGTCCTGCGTCGACGCAAGTCGGACACCGAGGTGGCGGTCGACCTGCCGCCCAAGCAGCAGGTCGAGGCCAGCTGCGGCCTCACGACTGAGCAGGCGGGCCTGTACCGGGCCGCGACGGAACGGGCCTTCGCCGGCGACGGACTGGGCACGGGCACGTTCGAACGTCGCGGGCGGGTGCTCGCACTGCTCACCGCGCTCAAGCAGATCTGCAACCACCCGGCCCAGTACCTCGGCGAGGACGGTCCCATCGCCGGCCGGTCGGGCAAGCTGCGGCGGTTCGGGCGCATCGTCACCGAGGTCGTCGACTCCGGGGAGCGTCTGCTGGTGTTCACGCAGTTCCGTCGCATGGGCGACCTGCTGGTCACCCACCTTGACGCGGACCTCGGGATCGGGAAGGTCGACTTTCTGCACGGTGGGGTGTCCCTGCCCGACCGGGATGCGATGGTCGACCGCTTCCAGCACGATCCTGACGCGCCGCATGCACTCGTCGTCTCGCTGCGGGCCGGCGGTACGGGACTCAACCTGACCCGCGCCACCCATGTCGTGCACTACGACCGGTGGTGGAACCCTGCCGTCGAGGATCAGGCAACCGACCGGGCCCATCGCATCGGACAGCATCGGTCGGTCAGCGTGCACACCATGGTGACCACCGGGACCGTCGAGGAACGCATCGGGGCGCTGCTGGAACGCAAGCGAGCGCTCGCGGACACCGTCATCGGCACCGACGAGACGTGGCTGACCGATCTCGACGATGACGAGCTCAGTGCGCTCGTCTCACTGTCGGCGGACGCACTCGAGGACCTGGATGACCTCGACGAGGAGTCCGACGACCCGCCGCCGACCGGCGGTGACGAACCGCCTGACGCCCGTCCGAGGCTGACCGTGGTCACGGGAGGCCGAGCGTGATCGACGAACTGCTCGGTCGGTGGATGCGGGCGCTCGAACGTGACGGCGACCTGGCCGGCGATCCACACCGTGTCACCCGGGGCCAGGCACTCGCCCGACGGGGGCGGGTCATCGACCTCGAGGTTGCGTCCGGGGTCGTGCGCGCCGACGTGCGTGATCGCGAGACCACCCAGGTCCGCGTCGTCTGGCCGGCGCACGGCGACGACGACTGGATGCGCGCGACACGCGATCTCGGACGCCGGGCACGTCACGTCGTCGCCCTGCTCGACCGCAACCCCGGGCCCGCGGAGTTCGACGTCCTCGAGTCGGCCGGGATCGCGTTGGTGCCCGGTGCCGGTGACTGGACGGCGACGTGCTCGTGTGAGGTCGACCGCTGCGTCCACGTCGTCGCCGTGTACCAGGCGGTCGTGTCGCGCCTGGCGGCCGACCCCGCGGTCCTGTTGCGTCTGCGAGGACGCGACGTCGACGACCTGGTGGACGTCCTGCTCGAGCGTCACCTGGAACGTGACACCGGCGACGGCGACCCGGTCGACGCCGGATTCGATCCGCAGGTCCCGATGCACGTGGCACGCGGTGACCTGACCGCCGTCGCCCTGCATCCTCGGCGTCCGCAGGACCCGACGAGCCTCGTGCGCCAACTGGGCACGCCGCCGGGCATGCGCGACCCCGACGCGTTCGCCCCGGCCGTGCGTCGCGCCGCGACGATGGCGTGGCGGCTCGCCGCGGGAGAGGGGGCGGGCGTGGCGGACGAGGAACTGCTGCTGGCCGAACTCCGGGCCCAGCGGACCGCATCGCCAGCGTCCCTCGCGGCGGCGCTGGGTGCAGATCCCGAGGACCTGACAGAGGCCCTCGACCGGTTGCACGGCCTCGGTGTCGTGCTGCGCACCGGTTCTGGTGCCGACGCGCGATATCGCGCCGCCCGCTGACTCCTTCCCGCGACGTCGTGCGCGGTGGTGGCCGATCGTTGGCACACCGGGCACACTCATGCGTGTAGTTTCATCGGTGGCACTCGTGCCCCCACGCACCCGTCCGGGAATCGGCACCGCATGGCAGTCCCGTCGCCTCGACGTGGATCCGCCGGCGCAGCACGCCTGCGCTGGCTTGCTGCTGCTGTGGTCGTGACCCTGGCCGTCCCGTCATTCGCCCTCGCCGATGACCGTTCGGCCAGCGAGATCCGCGAAGAGCTCGATCAGGCCCGGGTCGAGGCCCAGAGCCTCAGTTCTGACCTCTCCGATGTGCGCTCGCGCATCGGAAGCACCGAGGAGGAACTCGCGCAGCTCACCGTGCGTCTCGAGGATGCCCGGGACCGGCTGGTCGCCGCAGAGGGACAGGTGCGCCTCGCCGAGGAGGCGCTCGTCATGGCCGAGGCCGACCGTGACCTGCGTGCCGAGCTCCACCAGGTCGCTCTCGCCGAGCTGGCCGACGTCGAGGCGGAACTCGAGGTGGAGGAGCACCTGTTGGCCGAGCACGTGGTCGGCACGTTCAAGTACGGCAGTTCCGGTGCCCAGCGGGGCGCCATGGCGCTCGAGGTGATGCGACGGTCGGCCAACCCCAACGACTTCGTGGTGGCCCTCAAGCAGCTGAGCATCGTCATCGCCGACCAGGACGCGACGGTCACCCGTGTGTTCGACCTGCGTGACGAGCAGGAGTCCCGGACCCGCGACGCTGCCGAGGCGAAGGAGGCCGCCGAGGTCGCGGCGCGCGAGTCCGCACACACCCTGCAGGTGGTCGACGAGCTGCGTCTCGAGGCCGAGGCGGTCGCGGACGGGATCGCGCAGGACGAGCGGCGCCAGCAGGAGGTGCTCGGCGGACTGCGTGGCACGGCGTCGGAGACCCAGGCGCTGCTGACCCGGGTGGCGGCCCGTGAGACCGAACTGCGCTCCGCACTCGTCGCCGCCCAGGCACGGGAGGCCGGGTTCTCCGACCGGTCGGGATACTCCGGCTGGGCCGGCGGTCCGGACATCTCCGGGGCGGTGTGTCCGGTACAGGGCGCGCGTGCGGGACGCGACTTCATCAACGACTGGGGCTACCCGCGTTCGGGGCAGCGCTGGCACCAGGGCAACGACATCTTCGCGTCACGGGGCACCCCGGTGGTCGCCGTCGCCGACGGGGTCGTGACGCGGATGAACACCGCCAGCCAGCAGACGTCGCTCGGTGGCATCACCGTGACGTACCGGACCGGCGACGGCAGCGAGTGGTACAACGCCCACCTCGACACCATCGCGAGCGGCCTGTCGGTGGGGGACAGCGTCGGTCGTGGTCAGCAGATCGGGACCGTCGGCAACACGGGCAATGCCCGCACGACCCCGACGCACCTGCACCTGGGACGCCGGTACGGGGGCACCGCCGTGAATCCGTTCCCGACCACCAGTGGGTGGTGCTGACGCCACGGCACCCGGCGCACCCGTCTCGTGCCCTGCCTCGGCTAGCCTCCGCGCCGACGAGCCCCGGGGCACTCAGGACGCAGAGGAGAGGCACGTGACCGGTAGACAGTGGCTGATCGCACTCGCTGCGGCGACCCTCGTTGGCATACTGGTGACCGCGGGGTTCGGGGTCTGGCTGCTGCTCGGCTGATCTCGACCCAACCGTCGCCGGCCCGGCGCCGAACCTGGTGCGATCCTCCTGTCGGGGCGGGTCTCACAGGAGCAGCTGGGTGCGGGTCGTCGTCGTCGGTTCGGGCATCGCGGGACTCGCCAGTGCGTGGTTGCTGTCCCGCCGCCACGAGGTGCACCTGATCGAGCGTGACACCCGACTCGGTGGCCACACGAACACCGTCGGTGTCGCACAGCCAGACGGTTCATCGCTCGGCGTCGACACGGGGTTCATCGTCCACAACACGGTGACGTACCCGTTGCTCGTGCGTCTGTTCGACGAACTCGGGGTGGCCACCCAGCCTTCCGACATGTCATGGTCGGTCCACTGTGAGCGGTGCCGCCTCGAGTACGCCGGCAGCCTCTCCGGGGTGTTCGCGGATCGTCGACGCGTGGCCGATCCCCGTCACCTGCGGATGGTCGCCGACGTCTCGCGGTTCAACCGTCTCGGACGGCGCCTGCTCGACCGCGGAGTGTCGGGGACCGTCGGTGAACTGCTCGACGCCCACCACTTCTCCCGGTCCTTCCGCAACCACCACCTGCTGCCCATGGCCGCGGCGATCTGGTCGACGGGCACCGGGTCGGCCGACGGCTTCCCCGCCGCCACCCTGTTGCGCTTCTTCGCCAACCACGGGCTGCTCAGTGTCAACGGTCACCTGTCCTGGCGGACCGTGACGGGCGGGTCCTCGTCCTACGTCCCCGCGTTGACCGCACCGCTGGGAGACCGCGTCCACCGTGGCCACGGCGTGGTCGGGATCGCCCGTGACGACGCGGGCGTGGTCCTGCGGTTGGGAGACGGCACGACCATGGACGCCGACCGGGTCGTGATCGCGACCCACGCTGACGAGGCGCTGGGTCTGCTCGACGACGCGACACCTCAGGAGAAGGAACTGCTCGGCGCCTGGGACTACTCGACCAACGAGGCCGTCCTGCACACCGACGTGGGCCAACTGCCCACACGGCGTGCCGCGTGGGCCTCGTGGAACTACCGTCTGACGGACTGCACGGTGTCGACGGACCGGGTGTCGCTGGGTTACCACATGAACCGGCTGCAACGGCTCGACGCACCCGAGGAGTACGTGGTGACGCTCAACCCGACGACGCCGATCGACGAGCATCGGATCCTGCGCCGGTTCACCTACACCCACCCCGTGTACTCCACTGCCAGTGTCGCGACCCACGACGAGCTGGCGTCGCTGAATGGCCCGCGCCACACGCACTTCGCCGGGGCCTATCACCGCTTCGGGTTCCACGAGGACGCCCTGTGGTCGGCGGTACGGGTCGCCGACGACCTGGGGGTGTCGTGGCCATGAACGTCCCTGCCCCGGCTGTCCGATCCCGCCTCGGGGACGTGCCGTCGCGCGGGCGGGACCCGCTGGCGTCCGCCGTCTTCGTCGGCAGCGTGCGGCATCGTCGCCACGTGCCCCGCCCCCACGCGTTCCGGTACCGCACCCACCACGTGCTGCTCGACCTCGACGAACTCGACGTGCTCGACCGTGCCCACTGGTGGTTCGGAGCCCGCCGCCGGGCGGTCACCAGCTTCCACGATCGCGACCACCTCGACGGCTCCGACCGTGACGTGCGCGACCAGCTCACCGGCCTGGTCGTCGAGGCCGGACGCGCGGTACCCACGGGACCGCTGCGTGTCCTGACCAACCTGCGGGTGCTCGGCCACGTGTTCAACCCGGTCAGCTGGTGGTTCTGGTACGACGACGAGAATCAACTGGCGCTCGTCGTCGCCGAGGTCCACAACACCTTCGGCGACCGGTGGTGCCACCTGCTCGGAGACCTCGACGTGCAGGGAACACTCGTGCGTGCCCGGTCGGCCAAGGTGCTGCACGTGTCACCGTTCCTGCCGGTCGAGGGCCTGCACTACGCCTTCACGTTTCGCCTCGACACCGATGAGCGGATGCTCGCCCACATCGACGTCGTCGATGCCGACGGGCAGCGTGTGCTCGATGCGACACAGACGGGTCGGCGTCGGCCCTTCGCAGCGACGGGCCGGCTGTTGCTGACGCAGCCGCTGGCACCGCTGCGTACCGTGGCGCTGATCCATCTGCAGGCCGTGCGCCTGTGGTGGCGGCGGACGACGTTCCACCGGCGACCGCAACCACCGCCCGGGGCGATCCGCACGCGACAGGATCGACGTCGATGATCCTCACCTCCGTCGCCCACCGCCGCGCTCGATCGATCGTGACCGGGATGCTGTCGCGCATCGACCACGGGTACCTGGAGTTGTCGACCCCCGACGGCGAGGTCGCCTCGTTCGGGGATCCGAGGGCCGCGCTCCGGACGCGTCTGGACGTGCACGACCCGGCGTTCTTCGTGCGTCTGCTGCGCGGTGGTTCCGTCGGGGTCGGCGAGTCCTACATGGACGGCGAGTGGTCGTGCGACGACCTCGTGGCGCTGGTACGCATCGTGATCGCGAACCGTCCGGCCTTCGCGCGGATCGCGCCGCTCGCCGTGCTCGAGATCGTCGCCGACCGAGCCGTGCACGCCCTGCGTTCCAATCGCCGGTCACGTGCCCGCGCGAACATCGCGGCCCACTACGACCTGTCGAACGACCTGTACGAGCAGTTCCTGGACGAGACGATGACGTACTCGTCGGCGGTGTTCGAGCATCCCGACCAGTCGCTGGCCGACGCCCAGCGCAACAAGTTCGAGCGCCTGGCCGAGATGGCCCGGATCGGACCGGGCATGCGGGTGCTGGAGATCGGCTGCGGGTGGGGGAGCCTGGCGATCCACCTCGCCCGCGAACACGGGTGCCACGTCACCGGGATCACCCTGTCGGAGCGACAGGCAGACCTCGCGCGACGCCGGGTGAGAGAGACGGGGCTCACCGACCTCGTGGACATCCAGGTCGTCGACTACCGAGACGTGCAGGGCACGTGGGACCGGGTCGTGTCGGTCGAGATGCTCGAGGCCGTCGGGCACCGCTACCTCGGCACGTACTTCGCCACCATCGAACGGGTGCTCGCCGACGACGGGCTGGTCGCACTGCAGGTGATCACGATCCCGGAACAGCGCTACGCCACCTACCGGCGCCGCCCGGACTTCATCCAGCGCTACATCTTCCCGGGAGGGCACCTGCCGTCACTGGCCGCCGTGACCACCGCGGCCGGCCAGTCGTCACGCCTGTACGTCGACGAGGTCGTCAACATCGGGACGCACTACGCCCACACGCTGCGCCACTGGCGCCGTCGGTTCCTCGAACAGCTCGATGACGTGCGGGCACTCGGCTTCGACGACCGCTTCGCACGCATGTGGGAGTTCTACCTCGCCTACTGCGAGGGGGCGTTCGCCTCGCGCTACATCAGCGACCTGCAGATCGTGCTGACCCGTCCGCTCAACGCCTCCCAGGGGCTGTGGCCGTACGAACACGCGGTCCAGGCGACACCTGCGAGGACCTCGTGAACGTGCGCAGCAGGATCGCGGCCTGGGTGGTCGACCAGATCGTCGACCGGGGTCTGCTCGGCGACGTCGCGCTGCGCCGGGTGATGCGACGCATGCTGCGGCGACGCCACCGGTCGATCACGGGGGGAGGGGCCGAGCAGCGCATGGCGCGCAAGCGGGCCCTGATCGCACGACTTCGCGAGTCCGACGTCGCGATCGACACCGATGCGGCGAATGAACAGCACTACGAGGTGCCCACCGAACTGTTCGAACGGATGCTCGGCCCGCGCCTCAAGTACTCGTGCGCGCTGTGGGACGAGGGCACCGATGACCTCGCCGCCGCCGAGGACGCGATGCTGGAGCTGACCTGCCAGCGCGCCGAGCTCGCCGACGGGCTGGACGTCCTCGAGCTCGGGTGCGGGTGGGGTTCGCTGACCCTGTGGATGGCAGAGCGCTTTCCCCGGTCACGGATCACGGCCGTGTCCAACTCGAGCACCCAGCGGGCGTTCATCGTGGAGCGTGCCCGGGAGCTCGGACTCGACAACGTCACCGTGGTGACCTGCGACGTGAACGACCTGGGGCGCGACGACGACCGGTTGGCGTCGCTCGGCGGCGTTCCCGTGGTCGGCCCGGAGCGCTTCGACCGGGTCGTGTCCGTGGAGATGTTCGAACACGTGCGCAACCACACCGAGCTGACGTCACGCATCGCGACGTGGCTGCGTCCCGGCGGCAAGCTGTTCGTGCACGTCTTCGCGCACCGTTCCGACCCGTATCCGTTCGAGGCCGGAGGTTCGGGTGACTGGATGGCCCGCCACTTCTTCGCCGGTGGACTGATGCCGTCGGACGACCTGCTCCTGCACACGGTCACGGACCTCTCCGTCGAGGACCACTGGGTCGTCAGCGGCCGGCACTACGCCCGCACCCTGCGTGCGTGGCTCGACCGGCTCGACGCCCAGCGGGGACCGGTCACCGAGGTGCTCGCGGGCACGTACGGGTCGGCCGAGGCGCGGGCCTGGTTCAACCGCTGGCGCGTCTTCGACCTCGCCTGCGAGGAGCTGTTCGCGTTCGACCGGGGGGACACGTGGCACGTCTCCCACTACCGATTCGTGCGGTCCGACCGACGCAACCACACGACGTAGGTCACCGCGGCCAGCAGGGCGAACGTGAACCACTGCACGGCGTACGACTGGTGGTTGCGCTCGTCGAGCCGCGGTCCGTCGAGCGCCAGGGGCAGATCTCCGGCGCCGGCCGGGTCGACGGCGGACATCCGCAGGACCGGAGCGATCAGCGCTCCGTCCATCTGCCCGGCGAGGCGCGCTGTGTCGGGATAAAACACCCGGTCCAGGTGGCCCTGGTCGAGATCGCGGGGCCCGAACGACGGCGGCGACACCGGACGTTCGAGCACCCCGTGGACCGTCACCGGGCCGTCTGCCGGGGCGGCCTCGGAGACCGGCGGCTCGTCGAGGTGCGACGGGACCCAGCCGCGCCGGACCAGCACGAGACGTCCGTCGTCGAGTTCGAGGGGTGTGAGCACGTGGAACCCGGACTCGCCCAGGTGTTCTCGGTTGCGCTGGAGGACCTCCAGGTCGGTGCGCCACGTGCCCCGGGCGACGACCGCACGAAACTCGAGGGCCGCGACCCGGTCGTCGTCGGGCGGGGCACCCGCCGAGGGCAGGGGATCGAGTGCGACCAGGTCGACGGAAGGTTCGGCCAGTCGTTCCTCGAGCCGTGCGTTGACCTCGCGGATCTCCGCGAGGCGCGACAGCTGCCACTGGCCCAGTGCGACGCACGTGACCACGACGGTCAGGACGAGACCGTGACGGAGGAGCGCACGAGGGCGCAGCAGATCATGCATCGACCTGAGGCTACCGTCGGGGGCTCGCGCCCCGATCCGCCCGGAGTCCCCGTGCCGTCGCCTGCAGGCCCGCATTCCCTGCATGCCGAGGTCCATCGTCACCTCGGGTGGGACCGCTCGGTCTCGCCTGCGGCACACGTCGCGCCGGGCGACGAGGTGGAGCTGACCCTCCGTGACTGCTTCGACGGACAGCTCACCACGCACGCGACGGCGTCCGACGTCTCCGCGCTCGACCTGTCGCGGGCCAACCCGCTGACGGGCCCGGTGCACGTCGACGGGGCCCGGCCCGGCGACACCCTGATCGTGGACGTGCTGGAGGTCGAGGTCGGCACGGTCGCGTGGACGGCGTCCATCCCCGGGTTCGGTCTGCTCGCCGACGATCTTCCGGAATCCCACGTGGTGGTGAGCCGCGTCGGG
>JBBDIX010000091.1:0-23507 GCA_040880235.1 Nitriliruptoraceae bacterium | reverse complement strand
GATGATCGCGGCGAGCACGTCACGTTCGGAGACGTGGCCGTGCTCGAACGCACCCCGTTCCTCGGCACCGTCGGGGTCGCGCCCGGCGAACCCGGGGTGCACTCGGTGATCCCGCCGCGCCGTGTCGGCGGGAATCTCGACTGCCGTGACGTCGCCCCCGGGGCCACGTTGCACCTGCCCGTGGAGGTCGACGGGGCGCTGCTGTCCATCGGGGACCCGCACGCTGCCCAGGGCGACGGGGAGGTGTGCGGGACGGCGGTCGAGGTGCCGGCCCGAGCGAGGGTGCGCGTGACCGTGGAACACGACACCGGGCTCGATGCCCCGCGCCTGCTCGCCGCGTCACGAGCGCCGACAGGACGGGGGCCGGACGCCGGGCGACACACGGTGACCTTCGGGATCGGCCCCGACCTGCACGTCGCGGCGCGTGACGCGACCCGACGCATGATCGAGTGGCTCGGAGACCGCGGCGTCGACAGCCTCGACGCGTACCTGCTGTGCTCCGTCGCCGGCCACCTTCGCATCGTGGAGGTCGTCAACGAGCCCCACTGGGTCGTCGGCCTCGATCTCGACCCGGCGGTGCTCGCCTGAGCGACGTCAGCCGGCGGGTGGGGTGACGGTCGCGGTCGTGGTCCCCCGATGGGCAAGCACGACCCCGGACAGCACGATGGCCGCTCCGGCGAGCTGCGGGGCGCCGAGCGGCTCACCGAGCAGCATCGCCCCCCAGGCCAGTGCGAGGATCGGCTGGGTGAGCAGTGCGATGGACGTCGCGGTGGCGGGCAGGCGGTGGATCGACGACGTGAGCAGCAACCAGCCGATCACCTGGGAACCGATCGCCAGTGCGACGAGCCAGCCGTCGGCCGGCCAGCCCGCAGGGCCGGCCACGCCCTGCGACGCCGCGGCAGGCAGGGTCGCCAGCGTCGCGCCCAGCGTCAGGGCCCACAGTCCAGACACCGCGTCGATGGGGATGCGGCGTCGCACGACGCGCATGGCCACCAGCACGCCGGCGTAGGCGATCGCGGTGACGATGCCCCACACGACCCCCCATGCCATCGAACCTCCCGCGACGACGGGATGGCCCACGGACCCGAGCAGCCACACCCCGGTCATCACGATCGGCAGGGCGATCCAGAAGGCCCGACGTGGTCGTTCCCCGAACAGCAGCACACCGGCGATCCCGACGAACACGACCTGCAGGTTGGGCAGCACCGTGCCGAGCCCGGCGCCGACGAGCCGGATCGACTCGTGCCAGGCCATGAAGTCGATGCCCAGCAGGGCTCCGGCGAGCAGCCCACCGGGCACGATCCAGCGTCGTTCGCGGCGCAGCAGCATGACCACGGCGATCACCGGCAGGGCGTAGGCGGTGCGAAGCAGCGCGGACCGCAGGGGTTCAACGTCGGCGAGGCGAACCCACACCGCCGACAGCGACAGCATGGCGGCGCCGAGCCAGGGACGCAGCGCGTCCGGCAGCCATCGGGTCACGAGTCCAGGCGTGTGGGCGTCGGGCCTCGACGCGTCGCGAGGTGGACCGTCGCGGCGAGACCGGCCAGACTCACGACGCCAGCCACGGCACTCACCCAGCCCCGGAACGGAAACCACGCGGCCACGAGTGTCAGTCCGAACACGACCGTCCCGACCCACGGTGCCCAGCGAGCCCGGCGCAGCAGCCCGAGTGCGATCGCGGTGTGGACCACCGTGGCGACCCCGAACCCGATCGCTGCCGGCAGGACCACCCGTCCCGTGTCCGGTGTGCCCGGCAGACCGAGGACGACTCCCGCATGGGCGACCGCCATCAGCGCGGCACCCACCAGGGTGAGCAGCGTGGCCGACAGGGCCACGACACGGCTGCGGGTCGTGGCCGAGGAGGAGGACATGCGCGGATCATTCTGCAGCGCTGCCGTCGCGTCAAGTCGCCTCCCACCTCCGCAGAACGGTTCGATCCGAGGATCGGGGATCAGTACCCTCGGCACAGCCAGCCACCGCACGTCTCGCCTGGCATCGCGCCACCTCGCGACCCTGATCCCCGACCTGAGGACCCGCGGCCATGTGCGGATTCAGTGGAGAGGTACGACGCGACGGGCGGACTGCCGAAGTCGCGGCGGTCTCGCGCATGACCGACGCGATGGCGGCGCGCGGGCCGGACGGCAGCGGCGTGTGGGCCAGTGGCCCCGTCGCACTCGGTCACCGGCGCCTGTCGATCATCGACCTGTCGGCCTGCGGCAGCCAGCCGATGCAGGACGCGCATCTGGGGCTGACGGCGGTGTTCAACGGCTGCATCTACAACTACCAGCAGCTGCGCGACCAGTTGCGTGCCCAGGGCTACGAGTTCTTCAGCACCTCCGACACGGAGGTGCTGTTCAAGGCGTACCACCGCTGGGGACCCGACTTCGTCGAACGCCTCCAGGGCATGTTCGCGTTCGTGATCCACGAGCGGGACACCGGACGGGTCGTGCTCGGGCGCGACCGGTTCGGCATCAAGCCGCTGTACCTCGCCGAGGACCCCTCTCGGCTGCGCTTCGCGTCGACCGTTCCAGCCCTGCTCGCGGGCGGTGGCATCGACACCTCGATCGACCCCGTCGCGCTCCACCACTACCTGACCTGGCATGCCGTCGTGCCGGCACCGCACACCATCCTCAACGGGGTGCGCAAGGTCCCGCCCGCGACGGTCGTGACCCTCGAACCCGACGGGACCCGAACGGAGCGCGTGTTCTGGGAACCGAACTTCACCCGGGACCCCGACGCGTCCGGACGGTCCGAACGGGACTGGCAGGACGAGGTGCTCGCGTCGCTGCGCCGTGCCGTGGAGTGGAGGCTCGTCGCCGACGTGCCCGTGGGCGTGCTGCTGTCGGGGGGCCTGGACTCGTCACTGGTCGTCGGACTGCTCGCCGAGGCCGGCCAGACGGGCATCAACACGTTCTCGATCGGTTTCGAGGCGGTCGACGGCATCGAGGGCGACGAGTTCCGGTACTCCGACGTCATCGCCCGGGAGTTCGCGACCGAACACCACCGCATCCGCATCGGCACCGACCGGATGCTGCCGGCACTCGGTACGGCCATCGCCGCGATGAGCGAACCGATGGTCAGCCACGACGCCGTCGCGTTCCACCTGCTCAGCCAGGAGGTCGCCCAGCACGTCAAGGTCGTGCAGTCCGGACAGGGCGCCGACGAGGTGTTCGCGGGGTACCACTGGTATCCGCCGATGCAGGCACTGACCGACCAGATGCGGGGCGCCTCGCGTGACCAACTCGTCGAACAGGCGGTCGTTCGCTATCGCGACGCGTTCTTCGATCGCCGTCACGAGGACATGGCCGAGGTCGTCAGCCCGGAGCACCGCTGTGACCACGACCCGTCGACCCGCTTCGTCACCGAGCACTTCCTGCGCGCCGGGGCCGAGACCGCCACGGACATGGCGTTGCGCCTCGACTCGCAGATCATGCTGGTCGACGACCCGGTCAAGCGGGTGGACAACATGACCATGTCCGCCGGACTCGAGGCCCGGGTGCCGTTCCTCGACCACGAGGTGCTCGACGTCGCGGCGCGCATCCCGCCGGAGCTCAAGCTCGCGCACGACGGCAAGGGCGTGCTCAAGGAGGCGGCGCGTCGGGTCATTCCGGCCGACGTCATCGACCGTCCCAAGGGCTACTTCCCGGTTCCCGCACTCACCCACCTGCAGGGCCCCTACCTCGACATGGTGCGTGATGCCCTGCACGCTCCGGAGGCCCGCGAACGGGGACTGTTCCGTGGCGAGTACGTGGACCGGTTGGTCGCGGCCCCGAACGAGGACCTCACGCCGTTGCGCGGCAACCGCCTGTGGCAGCTCGGACTGCTCGAGATGTGGCTCCAGACCCACGACGTCAGGCCCTGAGCATGGCGCAGGGATCCCGCCCCGACGGACCCGATGACACACGTCGTCACGTGCGTGAGGGCTCCCAGCCGTCCCTGCAGGATGGCCTGTCGACCCGCTCGTGGGACGCCCGCCCGACCCACCTGACGGTCGACCTCGACGAGGACATGACGCTCGAGTGTGGCTGGGGCCGGCTCATCTTCGGGCAGACCTTCGCGAGTCACGACGACCTCGTGACGGCGATCTCGCGCGAGACGCCCGGGCAGCGCGACATCTGCCTGTACGTGCGCGAACCCCACGTGCTCGTCAGCCGCGCGCCCCAGGAACTCTTCATCGACCCCAGTCACACCTACCGGCTGTGGCTGCACCGCCACGAACCGGACGGTGATCCGGTGCACGGCGTGGTCATCCGTGACCTCGGCAGCGAACAGGACGCGGTGGCCATCAATCGCCTGTACTCCGCGGCAGGCATGGTCACGGCTCCGGTGGAGACCCTCTGGGAGAACCAGCACACTCCGACGTTCCTGTACCTGGTGGCCGAGGACGCGGACACCGGGGAGATCGTCGGCACCGTCACCGGCGTCGACCATCGACACGCGTTCAACGACCCCGAGGACGGTTCCAGCCTGTGGTGCCTGGCGGTCGACGCCCAGTCTCCCCGTCCCGGGGTGGGAGGTGCGCTGGTCACTGCGCTGGCCGATCGACTGCGGGACCGGGGACGCGCGTATCTCGACCTGTCCGTGGTCCACGACAACACGCCGGCGATCCGCCTGTACGAGAAGCTCGGGTTCGAGCGGGTCCCCGTCTACTGCGTCAAGCGCAAGAACCCGATCAACGAGCGCCTGTTCTCGGCCAGCCCCGCGGACGGCATCGAGGACCTCAACCCTTATGCGCTGATCCTCGCGGAGGAGGCCCTGCGCCGGGGAATCCACGTGCACGTCACCGACGCCGAGTCGGGTCTGCTGCGGCTCACCCATGGGGGGAGCACCGTCCACACCCGCGAGTCACTGTCCGAGCTGACGACGGGGGTTGCCGTGGCTCGGTGCGACGACAAGCGCCTCACCCGACGGCTGCTGGCCGACGCCGGCCTGCGCGTGCCCACGGGGCGACTCGCCACCGGAGACGACGGCGACGCCGAGTTCCTCGGCCAGGTCGCCGAGGCCGTGGTCAAGCCGGCGCGCGGCGAGCAGGGCAACGGCATCACCGTCGGGGTGCGCACCGTCAACGAGTTGACCCGAGCCGTCGCCGCTGCGGCCCAGCACTGCCCAGACGTGCTCATCGAGGCCTGCGTGCGGGGCGACGACCTGCGTGTGGTGGTCATCGACCACGAGGTCGTCGCTGCTGCCGTCCGACGTCCCCCGACGGTCACCGGCACCGGCCACGACACCATCGAGGAGCTGATCGCCTCGGCGTCACGTCGTCGCGAGGCGGTCACCGGCGGTGAGTCGTCGATCCCGAGGGACGACGCGACGATCCGCACCGTCGAGGACGCCGGCTACACGATGGACGCGGTGCTGGCCGACGGGGTGAGCCTGCCGGTGCGGCGCACCGCGAACCTGCACACGGGTGGGACCATCCACGACGTGACCGCGCGGCTGCACCCGGCGCTGGCCGAGGTGGCCGTGGAGGCGAGCCGGGTGCTCGACATCCCGGTCGTGGGCATGGACCTGATCGTTCCGGACGTCGAGGGCGACCAGTACGTGATCATCGAGGCCAACGAGCGTCCCGGACTGGCGAACCACGAACCCCAGCCGACCGCACAACGGTTCATCGACCTGCTCTTCCCGGCGACCCGGGCCCTGCCGACGGGCTGGGAGCCCGGCGCGTCCGGCGTGGACCACGGCCTGGCGTGACCGCCCCGGGGGTGGTCGCCGGGTCGGGCGACCGAGGGCGGTCGCCCGGTCAGGGACGTCGTGCGAACGCGAGGAACAGCGGGTAGTCGCGGTCGTTCTTGTGCAGCACGCCGCAGTCCTGGAACGACACGTCGACGAACCCGAGGTCCGTGAGCAGCCCCTTGAGTTCGTCACGGTCGAAGCCACTGACGACGTCGTCGGCACCGGCGTGGAAGGTGCCGTCCTCGGCGTCGAGGTCGCTGAGCGCCACCCAACCGCCAGGCGCGAGCAGGTCGTGCAGGTGTCGCAACAGCTGCTCGGTCTCCAGTACGTGGTGCATGACCATCACGCTGGCGATCAGGTCGACCTGCACGTCGGGGAGCGGGTCGTGCACGAGGTCGACGTCGAGCACCGTCGCACCGTCGAGCGGCCCTCCGTCGGCCTTGTCCCGCAGGATCTCGAGCATTCCCTCGGACCGGTCGACGACGGTGATCGCCCCGAGGTGCTCGCGGAGCAGCTGGGACAGCATGCCGCTGCCGGCGCCGAACTCCAGCAGACGCGTGTCGGGACGAAGGATGTCGTGGGCCACGATGGCGTCGGCGGCCCGTCGGGCCCGTGCCACCTTCTTCGGGTCCTGATCCCACGCAAGAGCACGGGCATCGAAGCCGTGTGGATCCTCGGGGTCGTGATGACGGTCGTGGTCGTCGTCGTTCATGTCGGCTTCTCCGCGTTCGACGGTGCGGTCACAGGAGGCGTTGGATGGTGCCTGCGATCCCGAGGCCAAGCCCGATGGAGACCGCGAACAGCACGGCTGTCACCGCGAGCACCGGCCAGGTCGGGGCGTCGGGGCGGCGCAGCAGCAGCCGGCCACCGAGCATGCCCGCGAGCAGCCCGCCGACGTGCCCACCGACCGAGATGCCCGGGATCAGGAAGGTGAGCACCAGGTTGAGCAGCACCAGCGTGCCGATGTCGGTGCGCCACGGATTGACCCCGCGGTCGCGCATCCCGGCCACCGCCGCCCCCATGAGGGCGAACACGGCCCCGGACGCACCGACGGTGACGCTCAGGGGATGGGTACCCAGTGCCGAACCGAGCAGGGGGATCGACCCGAGTGGCGTGCCGACGGTTGCCCAGGCGAGCAGCAGCACCCCGGCGCTGCCTCCCACGAGCCCGAGCACGTACAGGGCGGCGAATCGTGTGTGGCCGAGCACGGACTCGAGCATCTCGCCCAGTCGCCACAGCAGGATCGCGTTGAACGCGACGTGCATCAGGTTCGCGTGGAGGAATCCACTGGTGACCAGCTGCCACCAGGCGCCGTCGCCCACCATGTACGGGACCAGCCCGAAGGTGTTGAACAGCGTGGAGCGCTCCACCTGGCTGAGCAGGAACACGACCAGGATCGCGCCGAGCAGGACCTGCGTCACCCGGGGGTCGGCCCGCAGGTCCCGCAGTCGCCGTGCCGGGATGGCACCCTGGGCGCACTCGGGACACTGGTAGCCGACGGGTGCCTCGATGGCATCCGCGCCACACATGGGACGTTCGCAACGGGAACAGCGCAGCAGCCCGGGACGACCGGGATGCAGGAAACAGGCGGGCTGGGGCGCCTCGGCGTCGCTCACTCGGTCCTCGGGATCGGTGGGCAGGACGCTACCGCGCCGGGCTCCCGGGGCCCGTCTCGCCCTCACGGTACGGTCGGCGGCATGGACATCATCGAACCCGACATCGACGTCGCCTGGATGCGCGAGGTCCTCCTCGAGCTCCTGCGGATCCCGAGCCCGACGGGCCGAACCGACGTGATCATGCAGCACGTGGGTGAACGGCTGGAGGAGATCGGCCTGCCGTTCGAGCTCACGCGCCGCGGGGCCATGATCGGCAGCCTCGCCGGCAACGGCGGGGTGCTGCAGCGTGCCGTGGTCGTGCACACCGACACGATCGGGTGCATGGTGCGATCCCTCGAGGACCACGGTCGCCTGGCGATCGTGCCGGTCGGGACCCACAGCGCACGGTTCTCCGAGGGTTCACGGGTCACGATCTTCACCGACGATCCGGACCGCACCTACACCGGCACCATCCTGCCGCGCATGGCGTCCGGTCATGCGTTCGGGGACGCCATCGACGACCAGCCGGCCGGCTGGGACAACGTCGAGGTGCGGGTCGACGAGAAGGTCACCACCGCGCAGGGCCTCGCGGATCTGGGCATCCAGGTCGGGGACTTCGTCGCGCAGAGCGCCTTCCCGGTGATCGCCCGCTCCGGGTTCGTGACCTCGCGGCACCTCGATGACAAGGCGGGGGTCGCCGCCGCGCTCGCGGCGTTCCGCTGGGTGATCCAGCAGGGACTCGACCTGTCGGTGGCCGCCAACCTGCTGATCACGATCGCCGAGGAGGTCGGCCACGGCGCGTCGAGCGGCATCTCCACCGACGTCGCAGAGATGGTGTCGATCGACGCGGCGGTGGTTGCACCCGGCCAGCACTCGACGGAGACCGGGCTGTCCATCGCGATGCAGGACCTGCACGGCCCGTTCGACTACCACCTGACCCGCCGGCTCTACCAGCTCGCGGTCGACCACGACATCGAGGTTCACCGCGACGTGTTCCGCTACTACCGATCGGACGTCGCCGCCGCACTCGAGGCCGGTGCGGAGACCCGCGCCGCGCTGGTCGGCTTCGGGGTCGACGCCACCCACGGGCACGAACGAACCCACCTCGACAGCATCGTCGCCGCGGCACGGTTCATCGCCCTGTACCTGCAGACCGACCTGACGTTCGCCAACTGGGATGCCCAGCCGAAGGGTCCGCTGAGCGCATTCCCGTCGACCGGCGTGCAGCCCATCCGTCGCGAACCCGAGTTCGATCCGGAGGGTGACGACCTGGTCGAGGACGATCCGTTCGACCGGGAACCATGACCGTCACCCTCGACCCGGTCACGTTGGCCGTGGCTGGCGGCGTGTTCCTGCTCGTACTGGTCGTCGCTGGGGTGATCGCGGGGATGCGGGGGAGAGGTCGTGGTCCGGACCCGACCGCAGACGGGCGCGTCGAACTCGAACGGATCGAGGCACGCGTCGCCGAACTCACCGAGACCCTGCGCCGACTCGACGCCCAGCGGTCCACCCAGTTCGGTCAGGTCACCGAACAGTTGCGCGAGGTCACCCGTACCCACGCGGAGCTGAGCCGCACTGCCGGCGAACTGCGTGAGGCGTTCGCCAGTCCACAGGCCCGCGGCCTGTGGGGGGAGCGGATGGCCGAGGACGTGCTGCGCGCCGCCGGGATGGTCGACGGCGTCAACTACGTCACCCAGCGCACGACCCGTGCGGGCACACGACCCGACGTCACGCTGCTGCTGCCGCACGAACGGGTCGTGCACCTCGACGTGAAGTTCCCGCTGACCCGCTACCTCGACATGCTTCGTACCGACGATCCCGGCCGCGAGGCCGAGCACCGGGCCGCGTTTCTGCGGGCGGTGCGTGACCGGGTACGGGAACTCGACGGTCGCGGCTACATCGATCCGGACGACGGCACCCTCGACTGCGTGCTGCTGTTCATCCCCAACGACCGCATCTACGACTTCCTGCAGGAGCACGACCCGTCACTGTTCGACGACGCACTGTCCCGTCGCGTGGTGATCTGCGCGCCCACGACGTTGTTCGCCGTGCTCGCGATCGTGCGGCAGGCCACCGAACAGGCCGCGCTGGAACGCACGAGCGAGGAGATCCTCGAGGTGCTCGGGGAGTTCTCCACCCAGTGGAACCGGTTCACCGACGTGCTCGACCGGCTCGGTCGGGGGATCGACCAGACCCAGCGTGCCTTCGAGGCCCTCACCACCACCCGTCGCACGGGCCTGGAACGCCAGCTCGGACGCATCGACGACCTGCGTCGCCGTCGCGTGGATGCCGACGGGTCGTGAGCACGCCGCGACGCCACGATCACGACGCCTCCGGTGACCCGGACCTGCTCGCGGCCAAGGCCGGGCTGCGCGAGCAGGTCTGGGACCTGCTGGAGTCTGCGGGTGCCGCCCGCTTCCCCGGCGTGCGCAACCGCATCAGCAACTTCCGGGGTGCGGAGGCCGCCGCCGACCGACTCGCCGACACCGACGCCTGGCAGCACGCGCGAACCCTCAAGGCCAATCCGGACAGTCCCCAGTGGCCGGTGCGCCAGCGGGCGCTGGAGTCGGGACACCTCGTCTACATGGCGGTGCCCCGCCTCGCCGAGGCCGAACCGTTCTTCCTGCTCGACCCCGACGACCTTAGGGACACGCCACGTCGCGCGTCCTCGATCCGGGGAGCGTCGGCCTCCGCACGAACCGTGGCCGTGGCCGACATGCGTCCGGTCGACCTGGTGGTCACGGGGTGTGTCGCCGTGGGACTCGACGGGGTGCGGCTCGGCAAGGGCGGCGGGTTCAGCGATCTGGAGTTCGCCATCGCCACGGAGGCCGGACTCGTGGACGATCACACGGTGGTCGCCACCACCGTGCACCCGGCTCAGGTGCTCGACGTGGGGGAGATCCCGCACGACGACCACGACGTGCTCGTCGACCTGGTGGTCACCTCGGACGAGGTGATCGAGGTCCAGCGCGGCGAACGTTCTCCGGCGCGCATCCGCTGGGACGAGCTCAGTGAGGAGAAGATCGCGGCGATCCCGGTGCTCGAACGGCTCCGCGTGGACCGTGGGCCGACCCAGTAGATTCGTGGCCACCGACGACATCGCCATCCCCGACGCATCCACAGGTCCACACGTGATCGAGATTCCCGAAGCGCTCAGCTACGACGACGTCCTGCTCACCCCCCGCAGTTCCTCGGTGCTGCCTCGCGACGTCGACATCAGCACCCAGCTGCATCCGCGCATCGGTCTGGGCCTGCCGCTGGTGTCCGCCGCGATGGACAAGGTCACCGAGGCGGAGATGGCCGTCGCGCTGGCGCGTCAGGGCGGCATCGGGGTGATCCACAAGAACACGTCCGCCGAGTCCCAGGCCTCGATGGTGGAGTCGGTCAAGCGCTCCGAGTCCGGATTCATCCTCGATCCGGTCACGCTGTCACCGGGTGACGCCATCGGACGCGCGTTCGAGCTGATGGCCCGCTATCACGTGTCCGGGTTCCCCGTCGTCGACGCCGACGGTCGACTGGCCGGGATCATCACCAACCGTGATCTGCGTCTCGACGTGCAGCCCGGCAGCGTGGTCCGGGACCACATGACCGCCGAGGGGCTGATCACCGCACGCCCCGGCACCACGCTCGAGCAGGCTCGCGACCTCATGCAGGACCACCGGGTGGAGAAGCTGCCGATCGTCGACGACGATGGCGCGCTCACCGGCATGTTCACGTTCAAGGACATCGAGAAGGTCCGCAAGTACCCGCAGGCCGCCAAGGATGCCCGCGGGCGCCTGCTGTGTGCGGCGGCGATCGGTGTCGGGCCGGGTTCCGACGATCGTGCGGACGCGCTCGTGGCCGCAGGTGTGGACCTGCTCACGATCGACTCCGCACACGGCGAATCCGTCGGAGTACTCGAGTTCGCCGCGAAGGTCCGCGACCGCCATCCCGACGTCGTGCTGATGGTGGGCAACGTCGCCACCGCCGACGGGGTGCGCGCCTGCGCGGACCACGGGGCCGAGGTCGTCAAGGTCGGGGTCGGACCGGGTTCGATCTGCACCACGCGCGTGGTCACCGGGGTCGGCATGCCCCAGTTCACCGCCGTGCTCGAGTGCGCGACCGTGGCTCGGGAGATCGGCGTGTCGACCGTCGCCGATGGCGGGATCCGCTATTCCGGGGACGTCGTCAAGGCACTGGCCGCCGGGGCGAACGCCGTGATGGTCGGCAACCTGCTCGCCGGCACCGACGAGTCCCCGGGTGAGCTCGCGCTCGTCGGTGGACGTCGTTACAAGGAGTACCGGGGGATGGGCTCCATCGACGCGATGCGCGCGGGGTCTGCCGATCGCTACTTCCAGGCCGAGACCGCCGCGCACGAACGCATCGGCGGCAGTGGGGCCGAGGCCGAACAGCCCTCGAAGCTCGTTCCCGAGGGCGTCTCGGGGCTGCTTCCCTACCGGGGCAGCGTCGCCGAGGTGACCGCGCAGCTCATCGGGGGTCTGCGTTCCGGCATGGGCTACGTCGGTGCCAGGGACCTGCCGGAGCTCGTCGAGCGCGCCCGGTTCGTCCGGCAGTCCGCTGCTGGTGCCCGCGAGTCGCACGTGCATGACCTCGACGTCGTGCACGAGGCGCCGAACTACACGGTGCGCCGCGACTCCTGACCCTCGGCCCGCAGCCAGTCCACCGCCAGGTCGAGCGCCACCGCCGCGCCGTCGTGATCGACGTCCGGCACGACCAGGTGGGCCGCCCGTCGCACCGCGTCGTCGGCCTGTCCCATCGCCACCGCGGTGCCGGCATGGGCGAACATGGGCAGGTCGTTGTCCTCGTCGCCGACCACCATCGTCGCCGACGGGTCGATGCCCACCCGATCGATGGCGTGCGCGACCGCCTGGCCCTTGTCCGCATCCGGGTGGGTGACGTTGAGGTACCCCAGATCCGGCGTGCGCGGTGAGCTCGACGTCCCGGCACGCATCCCCGCGTCCACGACGGCCTGCGACAGGCTGGCGAGTGCCTCCTCGTGGCGGTCGAACGTGACCAGCGTCACCTTGAGGACCACCCGGTCACCCAGGTCCGCCGCCCGGTCCAGGGTCCCGACCGGGTGCTGCCCAACCATGTCCCAGTGTCCGGCAGCGCGTTCGTCCCACGACGACACGAGGTAGTCGTCGACCGCGCAGATCTCTGCATACGCGTCATCGCGGTGCCGCACGAGGTCCAGGAGCCGGTCCACCTGGTCGGCGCTGAGGGGCCAGGTGGCATCGGCGCCGTCGAGGTCCACCACGGCAGCGCCGTTGGACACGATGTTGGGACCGGTCGGCGACAGGCGGTCGGACAGCACCCCGATCGCATGGCGGATCCGCCCCGTCGCGAACCCGGTGCGCATCCCTGCGTCACGGGCACGCGCGAACGCCTCGATGACGGCGCGTGTCGGCTCCGCCGTGCGGCCGAGCAGCGTCCCGTCGACGTCGAACACCGCCAGACGGGGTGCGCTTCCGGCCCACTGGTCGAACCTGCCGCCGGGTTCGACGCCGGGAGGCAGGTCGGGCAGGTGGCGTCCGTCAGGCGTCGTGGGCATCGGTGGGGCCATCCGGAGGTGCGGGAGCGGGGGAGGGTAGACCACCTACGATCGGCTCCGGACGGCGACAAGAGGACGAAGACGTGGAACACGCACTCGGTTTCGACCTGCCGGTCGACGACGCCATGCAGGTGGTCCCGCGGATGTGGGATCGCGACCACACGGTCTGGCGACCGAATCCGACCGAGATCTCCGACCGCCTTGGTTGGCTCGACGCGCCGGAACGTGCGGACGCGGAACTGCCGGCGATGCGTGCGCTGGTCGAGGGCCTGCGCGACCAGGGAGCGACCACCACCGTGCTCGTCGGCATGGGCGGGTCCTCGATGTATCCCGAACTGCTGTCCACCATCGGACCCCTCGGGCAGCAGCTGCACGTCCACGACACCACCGACCCCGCCGCCGTGCTCGCTCTGGAGCAGCGAGTCGACTGGGAGCACACGGTGCTCGTGCCGGCGTCCAAGTCGGGCGGGACCATCGAGACCGTGTGCGGGCTCGCACGGTTCCGGGCCCGGCTGCTCGACGTCCACGGGGAGCGTGCCGGCGACTGGATCGTGCCGATCACTGATCCGGGCAGCGCGCTGGACGATCGTGCGGCGACGGAGCGCTGGGGCGGGGTGGTCCACGGGCAGGCCGACGTCGGCGGGCGCTTCTCCGCCCTCACCGCCTTCGGACTGTTCCCGGCGCTGCTCGCGGGCATCGACGCCGACGGGCACCTCGAGTCGGCACGCACGATGCTGTCGGCGGCCCGGTCGACGGACCCGGCCGTGAACGAACCCGCCCTGCTCGGCGCGATCCTCGCCACCGCGGCCCGGATCGGCCGGGACAAGCTCACCCTGTTGCTGCCCGACGAGGTGTCGGTGCTCGGCGACTGGATCGAACAGCTCGTCGCCGAGTCGACCGGCAAGGACGGCATCGGCCTGATCCCCGTGCTGGGGGAGACGCCGGACAACGCGGCGTTCGGCGACGACCGCCTGGTCGTGTGTCTGGGTGACCACCCCGCCGCGGACGCGGCTGCGGACGTCGCACCGATCGTGCGCATCCCGTGGTCCGGCGTCGATCAGCTCGCCGCCGAGGTCGTGCGCTGGGAGGTCGGCACCGCGGTCGCCGGGGCGCTGCTGCGGATCAGTCCGTTCGACCAGCCCGACGTCGCGCGCGCGAAGGACGCGACCGCGCGCGTGCTCGCGGATGGCACCGACCTGCCGGAACCGGGGTCTGCGCAGCCCGTGCTCGACCGCCTGCGTCGCGGTGACCACATCGGCCTGCTGGGTTTCGTCACCCCCGGTGGTGACGACGAGGTGGCCATGCGCGCTGCCGCAGACCGCCTGCGGGCACGCCACGAGGTCCCGGTCACCATCGGGATCGGACCCCGCTACCTGCACTCCACGGGTCAACTGCACAAGGGCGGTGCCGATCGCGGGGTGTTCCTCCTCACGGTGGGCGATGACCCGGTCGACGCGGACATCCCCGGGCGGGACCTCACGTTCTCGCGCCTGAAGCGCGCTCAGGCTGCCGGCGACCTGGCGGCGCTCACCGATGTCGGACGGCGCGTGGCCCTCGTGCACACGATCGGCTGACCCACACGAGGCACGGCGCCCCGGACGTCAGGCGGTCGGGGTCGCCACGGTGAGCAGCACCACGGCATCCGACGTCGCGCGCAGGTCGTGGGCCTCCGGGGGAATCGCGGCCCACTCGTTGGGGTGCAGTGTCAGGCTCGTCGGGCCGGTCTCCAGCACGACGTCGCCCCGCAGCACCTGCAGGGTGGCGGGACCGGGCGCCCGGTGCTCCTCCAGGCGCTGCCCCGATGCGAGCGCCAGCAGGGTCTGCTTCAGAGGCGTTCCGGCACCGGGGGTGAGGGTTCGTGCGGCACGTCCGGCCCGCAGGCCACGGGCCTGCTCCAGGAGTTCGTCGGCCGCGGTGAACAGGTCGAATGCCCCCGACGGCTGCTCCGGGTCGCGTCGGTCGCCGTGGACATCACTGGTCATGGGAATCCGTCCCTCCGCCGAGCCGCAGATCACACCGTGGTGATGATCGTGGACCGTGTGTGGCACTCCGGCAAGTGGCCGCTCGTCTGCCGCGTGTCCGCCAGCGGATCAGGCGGTCAGCCGGCGAGCAGAGCGTCCATCTGGCCGACTGCCGAACTCAGGCCCTCAACCACACCCATGTCCAGCACCGACTGCATCTGCTCGCGAGTCGCGAACGTCGACCGCAGTTCCATACGGGTGCCCCCGTGGTGTTCGGACAGCAGGACGTGTGCGGTGCTCTCAGGGAGGTCTCCGACCGGGTTGCCGTGCTCGTCGGCGAACCCGTCGACGAACTCGAGTGACGTCGGCGGCGTGGCGGCGGTGATTCGCCACCAGCCGTGGTAGCGCTCCCCGTCGGGTGCCGTCATGAAGTACGAGACCCTTCCACCCGGTGACAGGTCGTGGTCCTCCACCGTGGCCGGGTGGGTCGGGGGTCCCCACCACTTCTCGAGCTGGCGCGGGTCCGCCCAGAGTTCCCAGACGCGTTCGACGGGAGCGTCGAGGTCGGCGATCAGGGTCAGGGTGAGGTTGTCGAGGTCCTTGTCGACGCTGGTGACGCTCATGGGCGTGATCCCTCGCTGCGTTCGTCGGTCGGGAGGTCCTGCGCGAGCAGGTCGGACATGCGCTCCACGCGCCCACGCCAGGTCACCTCGAGCTGGTCGAGGGCCTCGTGAGCTCATCGGGTAGGCCTCGGCGAGTCGCGACACCGACAGCTCGCCCCCTGAGGAGCGACGCAGGATGTCACGACGGGTGCCGTCGGCCAGTGCCTGGAACAGCTGGTCGACGGCCTCGTCGGTCAAGGGTCGACGTGACTCGTGTCAGGAGGACGCGGGGGATCCGGTGACCGTCAGCACGTCGCCGTCGATCTCTCCGACCACGGTGGCGTCGACCTGCCAGCGCACCCCGCTCGCCTCCTCCAGGGGCAGTCCGGTGTCGTCCAGCCCTTCGACGACGAGGAACTCGCCGCCGCACTGCGGTGGGTGACTCTCCAGCACGGATTCGCACAGCCGCCAGCCGGAACCGTCGTCGATCAGCATGCCGACGACGAACAGCGAGCCCTCGTCGTCGTTGGTCTTCGCGTCGGGCACGGTGAGCACGTGCATCGTCGTGCCACCCGCGGCGCCCGGGGCGTCATCGGGCTGTGGGTCGGGGGTGTCGTCCGCGCATCCTGCCACCAGGACGGCGGCGGCCAGTACGGCGGTGAGGGTGGTCCGAAGGGAGTGGGTTCGATGGGTGTGCACGGTGGTGTCCTCGGTTCGGTGTGCGCTGGTGAGACGTCACCTGCACGCCGGGAGTTCCCGAGTCGGTTCATGTGGGCGGGGAGGGTCTCGAACCCCCGGCCTCCTCGGTGTAAACGAGGCGCTCTGGCCATCTGAGCTACCCGCCCCGGATCCTGCGGGCACGAACCGGGGATGATGCTAGCGATGCTCACCGTACGCTCATCGGTCCCGGCAGGAGCCCAGACGCAGGAGGCACCCTTGGCCAGCAACACGGTCGGCGCGTGGATCGACGTGCTGCACGCGCGCTATCCGCCGTCCCGGGCCGAGCCCTGGGACAACGTCGGGCTGCAGGTTGGTGATCCCGACTGGCCGGTGGAGCGGGTGCTCGTCTCGCTCGACGTGACGGCGGCCGTCCTCGACGAGGCCGCCGACGGCGCCCCGACCCTGCTGGTTGCGCATCACCCGCTGCTGTTCCGCCCCGTGACGAACCTCACCCCGGCCAGTCCTGCTGCGGCGCTGGCCCTGCAGGCCGCGTCGTCGCGGGTGGCGGTCGCCGCGGCCCACACCAACCTCGACGTCGCCACTGACGGGACGGGCACGTGCCAGCCCGTCGCCGATCTCCTGGAGCTCCGGGATGTCCGGCCGCTGACGACCGCGCGCGATGAGTCATCGGACGTCAGGCTCGTCGTGTTCGTGCCCGCGGAGTCCCTCGATGCCGTGATCGACGCGATGAGCGCCGCCGGTGCCGGGGTGATCGGCGACTACGAGCGCTGCACGTTCCGCGTGGCAGGCACGGGAACGTTCCGTCCCGGGGTGGCTGCTGACCCGTATCGCGGCGAGGTGGGCCGTGACGCCCGGGTCGACGAGTTCCGACTGGAGACGGCGGTCGCGACCCGCGACCTCGCCGGGGTGATCACGGCCATGCAGGAGGCGCACCCGTACGAGGAGGTCGCCCACGACGTGTATCCGCTCGCGGCCGCCCCGCGTCCCGGCATCGGCCTGGTCGGCCACCTGCCCGACACGATGACGCTGGGGGCGATGTCGATCCGTATCCGCGACGACCTGCCGTCCCCGCACCTGCGCACGGCCGGCGACCGGGAGCGGCCGGTGACCACCGTGGCGATCGTGGGTGGCGCCGGCGACAGCATGATCGATGCGGCGATCGCCGCCGGGGCGCAGGTGCTGGTCACGGGTGATCTGCGCCATCACGTCACCCTCGACGCGCTGCAGCAGGGGCTCGCACTGATCGACGCGGGCCACCATGCGACGGAATGGGCCGCCATGGCGCGTGTCGTGGACGCACTGGCCGCCGACGGGCGACGCCAGGGCCTGCAGGCCACGGTGCTAGCGTCTCGCACCCCGACCGACCCGTGGGCCGCCGACGTGCCTGATTCGTGGAGCTGACACCGTGACCTCGCCGACGTTCGAGGACCTCGAGCTGCTGCTCGAACTCCAGCAGACCGACAGTGCGGTGCGTCGGCAGCAGTACCTGCTGGATGCGCTCGTCGAACAGCAGCAACTCGACGCGTGCGAGGCGCTGATCGCCCAGCTGGCGGCGGAACGCGACGACGTGGTGGTCGACCTCGAACGGGCAGGCGCGCAGCAGCGTCAGCTCGAACGTGAGGTCGAGATCCTCACCGAACGCCGAGATGCCGAACAGTCACGCCTCTACGACGGAACCATCAGCAACGAGCGTCAGATGCGCTCCGTCGACGCCGAGGTGGAGTCGACCAGGCGACGGATCACCGAGCACGAGGAACTCCTGATGGAGATCCTCGAGAAGGTCGACGGGCTCGAGACCCGGCAGCTGGAGCTCGACGACCGTCTGGAGTCCGAGCGGGTGCGCGTCGTGGACCTCACGGCCGCCCGGGACGCGGCGGCGTCGGTGATCCTCGCGGAACTCGCCGAACTGGGCGTGGTGCGCGACCGCCAGGCTGCAGACCTGCCAGCCGACCTGCTCGCACGCTACGAGCAGGTCGTGGCGCGCACCGGTGGGGTGGCCGTCGGACGTCTCGACGGGCAGGCCTGCTCGGCGTGCCGCGTGGAGATGCCCATGGCGGAGGTCGGTGACCTGCTCGCCGGTCCACCGCTGAGCACCTGCCCGCAGTGCCGACGCCTGCTGGTCATCCCCGCCTGAGTCGTACGACGCTGCCGACGCCTCCTGGGACCCTGCCTGGCCCGGAGGGGATCGTCACCCCCAGAACCACTCCGCGAAGGGCACACGTCGGACCAGGGTCGCGCGGCTCCGAGCGGTCGCCGGGAACCAGGCCAGTTCGCGACCCGCGCCGTGCGGTGCCTGTGCGGACCGGTACCGGATCCCTCGTCGACCCGCCGCGTGCACCTGCGCCCCGATCCCCTGGCAGACGGCGTGCTCCACCATGGCCCCGGTGGCATCCCTGGGGTACGTCGGGGGGAGCCCGACGGCTGCCACGCCCTGCGGCGTGTGGACGTCGGCAACCGACTGGTCGCGAGGCAGTGTCGCCACGGCGAGGTGGGGCCCGGTGGTCTCGTCGAGGTCCTCGGGCTCGTAGGGCCAGTACGCGATGAATCGATCGAGGTTCAGGCGGGCAGTGACGAGGTCCGCGTTCAGGTAGAGCGTCCGCCACGATCCAGGGGGATTCCAGCGTCCTCCACGTGACTGCGCGAACGTGTCGTCGAGGGGATCAGCCCAGTGGGCATCGGCGATGCGACACCACTCGTGAGCATTCGGCAGCACCTCGACGATCACGAATGGGCGTCGGTGAACGTGAACATCTCCCGGGTGAGTCGCAGGGCATCGCGACTGCGGCCTGCACCGACGAGATCGATCAGGCTCGCCCCACCGAGGCCGGGTGCGCGCCGCCGGACCACGGCGGCGATCCGGTCACGCTTCAGATGACGTTCGAGCAGGTCCGTGATCGCCGAGACGTCAGCGACCTGCTCGGTGCGTTCCGCCGGGATGCCACCGACGATCCACTTCGACACGGCCTGCCGGGACACCCCGAACAGTTCGCCGAGCTCCCCACGCGACAGGTTCCATCGCCGCATGATCCGGTCGAGGTCGCGACCACCCAGTCGCCGCTCCAGTTCGGCGGCGAAGCTCGACACCCACGGACCGTCGTGCTCGGCCACCAGTCGTGCTGCGGCATCGCGTGGGTCGAGTTCGGTCGCTGCGCGCATCGGAACCTCCGCCGCAACCGTAATGCAACTGCAACCGGATCGCAACGTCCTACAGGATGTCGCCGTCGGCCGTGCCGGCCCGGTCGAGTCCGGCCTGCTTCGCCAGTTCCTTGGCGCGATCAGCGGCGCGCAGCACGGTGACCTCGTCCTCGCCGTCCTCCGGGTACCGGGCGATCCCGTAGGCCGCATGCACCTCGAAACGGCCGCCGTCGGGAAGTGCCACGGTCTCTTCGGGGAGCCGCTCGACGATCCGCTTCACGACGTTGCGGCAGCGCTCGCGATCTGCGCCAACCAGCGCGACCGCCAGTTCGTCGCTGCCAAGTCGCGACGCCGGCACGTCCGGCCCGGCGCTGCGTCGCAACACGTGGGCCAGGGTGCGCATCGCCTCGGTGCCCGTGGGATGTCCGTAGCGTTCATTCAGGGCCCGCAAGCCGCGCAGGTCGGCGAGCACGATCGCGAAGTGCTGGCCATCTGCTCGTAGGGCCTCGAGTTCGTCGTAGAACGCCCGCACGCTGAGCAGACCGGTGACGGGGTCCTCGCGGACTGCACGCAGCATCGCGGCCTCTCTCTGCCGTTCGAGCTGTGCACCGGTTGCGCCGAGGAGCATGATCCCGGCAAGCACGATCGAGCGCACGATCACGCCCGGGATCGCCATCGTGCCGAGTGTGACCACGTCGACGGCAGCATGCCCAACGGCGACGACGATGAGCACGCCCAGTCCGAATCGGGTCCCCGCACTGAGGCCTGCCAGGAACACGAGGGGGGCGGAGAGCCAGGAGAACTGGCCATCGACGAACAGGTGAGCCGCGACCGCGACGGGAACTCCCACGCCGAACAGCAGTACCCGCATGCTGGTCTGGTGCAGCGATCGGGTGGCGGTCGCGAGCAGGTCGTGGACCCGCTTCTCCGCGTTGGGTCGCGACATGTCAGTGCTCCTCCGCGGAGCGATCCGCGCGGACGAGCCCGTCGAGCAGGTCGATGACTGCGGCGGGGTCGGCGAGCACGAACGACGCTGCGGTCTGGCGGGGGGTACCGACGAGCACACCGACGCCGCCGCGGTCTCGGGCGACGCGGAACATGTCCTCGTCGGTCACGTCGTCACCGATCGCCAGCGTCTTCGGGCCGTCGAATGCGTCCAGCAGCCAGGTCAGCGCACGTCCCTTGTTGCTTGCGGCGGACCGCAGTTCCACGACGGCTCGTCCCTCGAGGACCTCCGCGTCGCCGGATGCGTCGGCGTGACCCTGCAGGACGCGCCGGACGTCGGCGAGCGGCCCCCGGTCGGTCGCGGCTCGGTGATGCACGGCGATCGACGTGGGCTTGCGTTCGATCACCCAGCCCTCGTGTCCGTCGATCGCCGGCAGCAGGTCGTGCTCGACCGTGTCCAGAAGTGCCGTCATCGAGTCCTCGTCGACGAGTTCGACCATCAGGCGACCGCGGTGCACGATCCTGGCACCATGACCGCCCACGAACACCACATCTCGGTCGCCGACCCGTGCCTGCAGGTCGTCGACGTCACGGCCGGACGAGATCACCACCCGGGCCACCCGGGCCAGCCGGTCGAGGGCCGCGCCGGCCCCGGGCGGGAGCGTTGCTTCCGCGTGGTGCGCCACGATGGGAGAGAGCGTGCCGTCGAAGTCGAGCACGACCATGCACCGATCGAGGGGGCCGAGCGCGCGCAGCAGCGCCGCGGGATCTGCGATCGGGAGCATCACGGGCGACTGCGTCCGTCACGGATGGACTCGAGTTCGTCGGCCACCCACCGATGCACGTCGGAGCGCCGCACGATCTCGGCGAGGCGTCGGATGCGTGCGCGGCGGTCGTCCTCCTCGAGTTCCAGCGCGCTCTCCATGAGCTGGCTCATCCCGTCGACATCGAAGGGATTGCACCGCACCGCGTCGTCGCCGAACTCGAACGCGGTCCCGCAGAACTCGCTGAGCAGCAGCACCCCGGCACCGGACGCGGCGGCCTGGACCGTCACGAACTCCTTGGCAACCAGGTTCATGCCGTCCTTGAGCGGCGTGACACACATCACGTCGGCCAGCCGGTAGTAGGCGGCGAGCCGCTCACGGCTGATGCCTCGGTACAGGTAGTGCACCGGAACGTCGTGCCCGGGTTCGGTGAACCGTCCGTTGATCCGGCCGACCTCGGTCTCGACCTGTTCACGCAGGTCGCGGTACTCCTCCACGTCGTCGCGGCTGGGAACCGCCACCTGGATGAAGACGAAGTCGCGCCGCAGGTCCCTGCGACGTTCGAGCAGCCGCTGGATCGCCTGGAGGCGATGGCGGATGCCCTTCGTGTAGTCCAGCCGGTCCACGCCCAGGAACACGCGTCGGCCCTCGAACTGCTGGGTGAGTTCGTCGAGTTCCCGGTTCGTCTGTTCCGACCGGGCGAGTTCGGCGAATTCGGTCGCGTCTATGGAGATCGGGTGGGCAACGGCCCGGACGTGGCGCCCATCGGGGTGCACGAGCGTGTCTCCGAGCGCGGTCATGCTGGGGAACACCCGTTGCACGGACCTCACGAAGTTGTCTCGATACTGCGAGATGTGGAAGCCGACGCTGTCCGCGGCGAGCACGCCGCCGAGCAGGGCGTCGCGCCACGGAAGGCGGGCGATCAGTTCGGGGGGAGGAAACGGCGTGTGCAGGAAGAACCCGATCGGCAGTTGTGGAGCCATGGCGCGAACCAGCGCAGGTACGAGCATCAGGTGGTAGTCCTGCACCCACACGACCGGAGTGCGGTCGCTTGCGGCGGCCACCTGCACGACCTGCTCCGCGAACCGACGGTTCACGCGTTCGTAGTGCTCCCACAGCTCCCGGTCGATGACGGGCTGGGCCGCGAGGTCGTGGAACAGGGGCCACAGGGTGCGGTTCGCGAACCCGTGGTAGTAGCCCTCGACCTCGTCGTCGGTGAGCGGCACCGGGTACAGGTCGCAGGGCAGGTCGTCGACACGAGCGGGCACGCCCTCGGGGTCATCGTCCCAACCGATCCATGACCCACCGACGCGTTCGACCACGGGGCGTAGTGCCGTGACCAGTCCGCCCGACGACGCGCGCCATCCACGGGCCGTTCGCGAGACGGGCAGTCGGTTGGCGACGACGATGAGTGGCGCCGTGTCGTCCACGAGGGCCTCCTCGACGCTGCCGAGGGTAGTCCTCAGGACGGAGGCGTCTGGCCGAGCGGTCAGCCGTCGTCCAGCGTCGCGTCGATGTGCGCCACGAGGCGATCATGCAGCGCGCGGGTCATGGGTCCCGGGGCGGTCAGGGTCCGCTCCTCGTCTTCGACCAGCACGGCGTGGACGGCAACGACTGGACGTGAGGCAGACGCGATGAACAGTTCGTCGGCGGCGAGCACGTCGGCCAGTGACGGGGTCGACCACTCCAGGTCGATGATGTCCGCCAGCTGCTGCATCGTGACGGAATCGAGGATCGGCAGTGCCGTGGGGTCCGGTGCGTACACCCGACCGTCGCGCACGATCCCGATCGCCGCGGTCGGCAGTTCAAGGACGGTCCCGTCATGGACGATCAGGGCATCGTCGGCGCCGAGTTCCCGGGCCTGCCGGGTCGCCCACATGTTCAACGCGTAGGACAGCGTCTTGGTGCCGGTCAGTGCCGATTTCCAGGGGATGTCGAGCACGGCCAGCGACATCGTCTCCGGGTGGGGATCCTGGCTGAGCATCCCACGAATCGTGCCTGTGCGGGTGACGATCAGACGCAGTGTCCCATCCTGATCGCCCCACCCGGCGAGCAGGTCCTGCACCACGCGCTTCAGGACGGGAAGGCGCAGCGACAGCGTGTGCGCGGAGCGCCGCATCCGGGCGAGGTGTGCCTCGAGTGCGTGGGTCTGGCCCCGGCGCACGAGCACGGCCTCGAAGACCGCGTCCCCGCGCAGGAACCCCTCGTCGGTCAGCGGCACGGTGGCCTCGGATGCAGGAACGACGCGACCGTCCATCCAGGCGATGGGCCGCGGGGCGCTCGTGGCGCGATCCGTGCCGACGGGATGCTGGGTGTGGGACGATGTCATGGACCAATCGTGCCAGAGTCCGACCGGCGTCGTACGCTTTCTCTCGGAGGAGTCGGCCAGGCGGCCGCGCCGGTTCGCCGGCGAGGAAAGTCCGGACTCCACAGGGCAGGGTGCTGGGTAACTCCCAGGCGTGGTGACACGTGGCAAGCGCAACAGAGAGCAGACCGCCCGCACCGGTGATCCCGGGTGGCCACGGCCGACCGGGGGAGGTGTGCGGTAAGGGTGAAACGGTGAGGTAAGAGCTCACCAGCACGGCGGGTGACCGTCG
>JBBDIX010000090.1:0-10392 GCA_040880235.1 Nitriliruptoraceae bacterium | reverse complement strand
ACACCCCCGCACGACGGGCCATCCGGCAACGACCGGGAGGCGCCTCCGGGGACGCACGACGACGGGTCGCGTCCGCTCGTCGGCTACGGCATCCGACCGGACGACCGTGACGACGCCGCAGAATCCGAGACCAACGGCAACGGGTCCCGGCCACGAGCCAAGCCGCCCGTCCGACGCCTGGCACGCGACCTGGGCATCGACCTCGTGTCGGTCAGGGGCAGCGGTCCGGGGGGCATCATCACCCGAGAGGACGTCACCGCGTACGTAGCGGCCCATGCGGCGTCGCGTGCGTTCGGGTTCCGGGGTCGTCGCCCCGGGGAGGTCGAGGTGGTCCGCGGGGTCCGGCGGCGGATCATGGACAAGATGGAGACGTCCCGCCGGGAGATCCCGGCGGCCTCCTGCACGCGCGAGGTGGACCTGACCCGGCTGTGGGACCTGCGCGCGGACCTCACGCGACAGGCGCGTGGCGACGGACTCGACGTCAGGATCACCCCGTTCGCGGTGATCATGCGCGCGACGGTGATCGCGCTGCGGCGCTTCCCGACCCTCAATGCGCGGCTCGTGGGTCGGGACCCGGATGCGGGCGCCGCTGGCGAGGTGCACCTGCTGGAGGACATCAACCTCGGCGTGGCCGTCGACACCGACCGAGGCCTGATGGTCCCCAACATCAGGCGGGCGCAGGACCTGTCGCTCGTGGAACTCGCGGCTCGCGGTGCGCGCCTCGCAGGCCAGGCTCGCGACGGCACCATCGACCCCGCCGACGTGACCGGTGGCACGTTCACGGTCAACAACTACGGCGCGTTCGGCAACGACGACGGAGACCCGATCCTCAACCACCCCGAGGCCGGGATCCTTGGGGTGGGAGCGATCCGCGAACGTGCCTGGGTCGTGGACGGTGAACTCGCGGTGCGGCGGGTGGCGACGCTGCGGCTCGCATTCGACCACCGGGTGTGCGACGGCGGGGAGGCCGGTCGGTTCGTCACCTACGTCGCGACCCTGTGCGAGGAACCGTCCCGCATCCTGCTGTATGCGTGACCTGACCGGGCGCCGAACGGGCTGGCGGCGGTTCGCGGGCACGGCAGGCCCGTGACGGACCCGCAGGACACGACCGTCGCCGTCGACGGCGCCGAGGTGACCATCACGTCACCGGACCGGGTCGTATTCCCCGAGGTGGGGTTGACGAAGCTCGACCTCGTCGAGTTCTACGTCGAGGTCGCCGACGTGCTGATGCCGCACTGTCGTGATCGTCCCTGCAACCTCGAGCGACATCCGCGTGGGGTGGGTGGCCCGACGTTCGTCCAGAAGCGGCTGCCGGAGACGCGGCCCGCCTGGCTCGGGGTCGCCGAGGTCACGTTCGGGTCGGGCCGTACGGCGACCGAACTGTGTCCGGCATCGGTCGCCGACGTGCTCTGGGCGGCCAACCTCGGAGCGATCACGGTGCACCCATGGTCCCTGCGCGTGCCGCGGGCATCGAGCCCCTCGACGCGGGCCGATGCCCGAACGGAGGCGGAGACCCGGCTGGCCGCAGAGGCCGGGGCGGCCGCAGAGGCCGGGGCGGCCGCAGAGGCCGGGGCGGCCGCAGAGGCCGGATGGAACGGCCGGCAACCCGACGAGCTGCGCCTAGACCTCGACCCGATGCCGGGCGTCGCGTTCGCCGCCGTCCGCCGCGTGGCCGTCGCCGTTCGTGAACTCCTCGCCGAGGACGGCATCGCGTCCTTCGTGAAGACCTCTGGGGCCAGCGGACTGCACGTCATCGCCAGGATCGAGCCACGCCCCTACCTCGAGGTCCGCGCCGCCGCGGGCGCACTCGCCCGCGAGGTCGAACGACGCCTCGACACCGCGACCTCGGCGTGGTGGCGTCGGGAGCGTGGTCAGCGGGTCTTCATCGACTACAACCAGAACCTGTGGGACCGCAGCATGGCGTGCGCCTACGCCGTGCGCGCAACGCCCGGCGCCACGGTGTCGCTGCCGGTGACGTGGGACGAACTCGACGACGTGGAGCCGGAGGACGCGACGATCCTCACCACGCCGGACCTGCTGGCCCGTCGCGACGATCCCATGGCGTCGCTCGACGATCGGGCACATCCCCTCGACGCTCTGCTCGAACGCGTCTCACGCGACCGCGCCGCGGGACTCGGCGAACTGCCCATGCCCCCGCACTACCCGAAGTTGCCGTCCGAACCACGACGCGCCCCGCCGTCCGAGTGATCGTCGTCCTCGGGCACGGCATCACGGGGTGCCGAGTCGACGGCATCCTCCGTGGTCGCTTGGCCGGCCGCATCGTCCGCGGCCTCGTCGGCGGGGTCCGCGGAGCCGTCTGCGGTGTCCGCGTCCGGGTCGACGTCGGTCGTGGGCGCGAGGCGTTCCCACCACCACAGTCCCGCGACACCGATCAGCACGACCGCGATCGCGATCCAGTTGTTGCGTGACAGACCCAGGTAGCGCTGGACGGTGTCGACGCGCAACGCCTCGATCCAGCCCCGTCCGGTTCCGTAGCCGATCAGGTAGACGAAGATCAGGGACCCGCGGCGACGCAGGAGCCCGGCGCGGTCGATCGCGAGCAGGACGACGACCAGGCCGGCGTTCCACAGGGACTCGTACAGGAACGTGGGATGGAAGGTGGTCGCCCCCGGGAATCGCGCCGCGGTCGACGCGGAGACCGGATCCACCCGCAGCGCCCACGGTACGTCCGTCGGGCGCCCGAAGAGTTCCTGGTTGAACCAGTTACCCCAGCGTCCGATCGCCTGCGCCAGAGGTAGCGCCGGCGCGAAGGCATCGGCCATCGCCGGCAGGTCGGCGCCCTTCACTCGGGTGTAGATCACCACCGCGGCGGTGCCGCCGACGAGTCCGCCGAAGAAGGCGAGCCCACCCTGCCAGATCGCGAGGATGTCGCCGGGACGGTCGATGAACGGGTTGGATCCCCACAGGAACCGGGGGATCACGTAGCCGATCCGTCCCCCGAGGAACCCGAAGAGCAGGGCCACCAGTGCGGTCTTCTCGGCGATGGCCCCATCGCCGGTGAAGCGTTCGTAGCGACGCACCGTCAGCTGCACGGCGAGGAACGCCCCGATGGCGATGACCAACCCGTACATGTGGACGGTCAGGGGTCCGATGTCGAATCCCTGGAAGGGTGGCGGGGGAAGGGCAGCGATCAGCATCGAGGTCCCGGCGACGGCAGTCGGGCCACGGTACCGGTGGAGGGGTCATCCCTCCGCGAAGACCTGGTCGATCTCGGACGGGACGGGCACGTCGAGCTGGTCGAACCGACACGACCGTGGGTCCCGGTCGTCGCGCCACCGTCGCCACCGCGCGCTGTGCCGGAACCGGTTGCCCGTGAGCTGTTCGTAGGCGACCTCGGCGACCTGCTCGCAGTCCAGCGGTTCCCACGACGTGTCGCGTCCGCCGGTCCAGCGGTTGGCCCCACGTGGGGCGGCGTCGGTGTTCCACGGGTGGGCGGAGACGTCGTCGAGGCGCATCGGGGCGAGTTCGTCGATGAGTTCGGCGCGGCGTGCACGGGAGAACGAGGACGCGACCCCGACGGGCACGAGCGTGTCGCCGTCGAACAGTCCGAGCAGTAGTGAACCCACCCCATCGCCGTCCCTGTGCCAGCGAAACCCGGCGACGACCACGTCGGCGGTGCGCTCGTGCTTGACCTTGAACAGGGTCCGTCGACCGGGCGCGTACCCGTCGCCGAGCGGCTTGGCGATCACCCCGTCGAACCCGGCGCCCTCGAACCGTTCGAACCAGTCGAGAGCCACGTCCACGTCGGTGGTCGCGGGGGTCACGTGGACCGGGGAGTGGACGCCGACGAGGGCCTGCTCCAGCCGCTGGCGACGCTGGGAGAACGCCACGGCGGTGAGGTCCTCGTCGCCGAGCGCGAGCAGGTCGAACGCCACGTAGCGCGCGGGGGTCTCGGCGGCGAGTCGGTGGATGCGTGACCGTGCGGGGTGCACGCGGTTCGCGAGCGCGTCGAAGTCGAGGCGGCCGTCGATCGGCACGACGATCTCTCCGTCGAGCACGACCCGCTCAGGAAGCTGGCTGCGCAGCGGATCGGGCCCGTCCGGATCGACGAGTTCGGGGAAGTACCGGTCGAGTGCCTTGCTGTTGCGGCTCTGCAGGAGCAGGTCGTCGCCGTCTCGGAACACCAGGCACCGGAACCCGTCCCACTTGGGTTCGTACAGCAGTTCGCCGGTGGGCAGCGACCGGGCGAGCCGTGCGAGCATCGGATCGACGGGCGCGGACACGGGCAGGTTCACGGCAGCACCACCGTCTGCCGGTCGGCCCCGGCCAGCATGTCGTCGAGGGGCCGACGTCCAATCCCCGGAACGCGGGGCACGGTCACGTACCCGTCGACGAGCTCAAACGGTTCGGTGAGGTCTTGCGCGAAGTAGCGGTCGGACGCCGACACGTCACCGGGGAGGTCGAAGCCGTCGAGTGCCGCCAGCGCCACGTTGACCGCGCGACCCACGCCGGTCTCGAGCATGCCTCCGCACCACACGGGCACCCCGAGCGACGCGCACACGTCGCGGATGGCGACTGCCTCGCGCAGGCCACCGACCCGGCCGACCTTGACGTTGACGATGCCGCACGCGCCGGCCTCGATCGCGTCGCGGGCCCCCACCGTGTCGACGATCGACTCGTCCAGGCACACGGGCGTGTCGAGCGTCGCGGCGAGCCGCGCGTGATCTCGGATCCGGTCGGGCCCGTACGGCTGCTCGATCATCATCAGGCCGAGCTGGTCGAGTTGCTGCAGGACGGCCAGGTGGTCGGGTTCGTCCGCGTCGTACGCGCCGTTGGCGTCGACCTGTAGGGACAGCCCGGGGCCGAACGTGTCGCGCAGCGCTCGCATCGGTTCGACGTCGACGCCCGGTTCGATCTTGGCCTTGATGCGCACGTAGCCGTCCTCGAGGTACCCCGCGACGTGTTCGACGAGCTGGCGGGTGCCGCCCTCGGGGATGCCCACCGACACCCCGGCCGGGACACGGTCCCGGGTCGCTCCCAGGTGGGCCGCCAGCGACGTCTCGGACGCGACCAGCTGGGCATCGACCACCGCAGCGAGCAGTGCCGTGCGCGCCATGCGGTGTCCGTGCAGGTGCGCGATCGCCCGTTCGGCACGGTCGGCGGTGACCCGACGATCGACGAGGCTCGCCGGGATCAGGTGGTCACGAAGGACCAGCGCCGCCCCCTCGACGAACTCGTCGGAGTACACGGGAGCCGTCGGGGCCGCGCACTCACCCCAGCCGTCCGACTCCGTGGCCACCACGTGGACCAGCAGCGCGTCGCGTTCGGTCTGGGTGCCGAACGACGTGCGGAACGGTCGCGCCAGCGGCAGGCGGACGCGCACGAGTTCGACGTGTTCGACCGTGACGGGGGAGAGGTCGTCCGACGGGGTCACGGGTCAGTCTCCCGACAGTTCACGGGGGCCACCCGCAGCGAGCAGGTACCAGCCGTCGGGGGTGACGGCACGGATGTCCGCGCCTGCCCGGAAGGCGGTGGTGAGCACCTCGCGCACGACCACGGCCCACTCGTCGGCGAGCACGGAGTCCTCGGATCGCAGGCGCTCGATGTCCGGAGGGATCCGCACGAGCCAGCGAGCCCCGTGTTCGACGTCCTGGGGGACCTGGCTGCCCACGACCGCCTGGCCGGATCCGCCGACGTCGACGAGCACCATCGCCCCGGTCCGTCGCAGGGCGTCGACGTCGGGTGCGGCGGCGCGACCGCCAGCGGCCGCACGAACCCGCGGCGCGTCGAGTTCCCAGTCCACCAGCAGCCGGTCGGTCGGTGCGCCCGCGTTGCGCACGTCGGGTACCCGTCCATACAGGTCGCGTTCGACCCGGAGTGCTCGCGCACCCAGCAGACCGAGGTTCAGCCAGGCGTTGCGCCGAACGAGCGGGTCGAACGTCCAGCGGACGTGGCCGATGCCGCGGCCCAGGCACCAGTCGCGCTGGTGCCACTTGAGCGCCCGGCCGATGCCTCGGGAGGTGTGGGTGCCCAGCACGCCGGTGATGTGCGAGTGGAGGAACACCTGCCCGTCGTCGAGTCCGACGAACGCCGCGGTGGCCGCGACGAGATCGTCGTCCTCGAACACCGCGGAGACCTGTCCGCCGGCGTGTGCGATGGCGGTGAGGACCTCCGGCGACATGATGCGTCCCGCCGCGGCGTCTCGGCCCCACACCCGGTCGAACAGGTCGCTGACCGCGACCATGTGCACGTGGTCGTGCAGGTCGACGATCGGAAGGTCGTCCGGGTCGCTCACCGACTCGCTCCACCGCCGTACTTGCGCGCACACGCGTGGGGGGCAACACTAGTGGCATGCGCACCGTGAGCAGCCCTGTCCTCGACCCGGCCGACGCCGGGCGTCAGGCGCTGCGCGTGCTCCAGGGTCTGCTGCTGGCCCTTCCTGCGCTGCTGCTCGCCCTTTGATGCCGCGCCGCCGTCCAGCCCCACACGACGGCGACGCGGAGGCCCACTGGGGGACCATCCATCAGGGCATCGATGCCGCGTCGTGCGGCAGGGAGCAGCATCCATGAGCACACCAGTCGACGTCGACCAGATCGGTCGTCACGTCGGTGACGACGTGACCATCTTCGACACGACCCTTCGTGACGGCGAACAGTCGCCGGGCATCTCGCTCGACGCCCGGGAGAAGGTCGAGATCGCCGAACAGCTCTCCCGCCTGCAGGTCGACGTGATCGAGGCGGGATTCTCCGCGGCGTCACCGGGAGACTTCGACGCGGTCAGGGCCGTGGCCGAGGTCGTCGGCAACGCGCCACGCGGTGCGGCCGGGCCCGGAGGCTCCGAGGGCGAGACCGACGATCGCGAACCCCCCGTCATCGCGGCGCTCGCGCGTGCGATGGAGGGCGACATCGAGGCGGCTGCGAAGTCGCTCGCGCCGGCTCGCCAGTTCCGCATCCACACGTTCCTGTCGACGTCCGACATCCACCGGCGCTACATGCTTCAGGCCAGTGAGGACGAGATCCTCCAGCAGACGATCCGGTCCGTCGAGTTCGCCCGCTCGTTCACCGACGACGTGGAGTTCTCCCCCCAGGACGCGACGAGGACCGACTTCGAGTTCCTCGTGGACATCGTCGCCGCCGCGGTGGACGCGGGTGCGACGACCGTCAACATCCCCGACACGGTCGGTTACGCCCTGCCGCACGACTTCGGCGGCTGGATCGCCGAGCTGCACCGCCGGATCCCGGCGATCGGCGAGAAGGGCGTGGTGGTCAGTGTCCACTGCCACAACGACCTGGGACTGGCCGTCGCGAACTCGCTGGAGGCCGTGAGAAACGGCGCCCGGCAGATCGAGGTCGCCGTCAACGGCATCGGGGAGCGGGCCGGCAACTGCTCGCTCGAGGAGGTCGTCATGGCGATCCGCACCCGCGCGGACCTGCTCGGTGTCGACCACGGGCTGTACACGCCGGAGCTGACCCGAACCTCCCGGCTGGTGTCGAGCCTCACCGGCTACAGCGTCCAGAAGAACAAGGCCGTCGTGGGAGAGAACGCCTTCGCCCACGAGTCCGGCATCCATCAGCACGGGGTGCTGGCCGACCGGCTCACCTACGAGATCATGCGCAGCGAGGACGTCGGTGCCGACGGGTCGCAGATCGTGCTGGGCAAGCACTCGGGGCGCCACGCGTTCTTCCGCGCGGTCGACGACCTCGGGTTCGAGCTCAGCGACGCGGAGCGGCAGGCCGCGTTCACCCGCTTCAAGGAACTCGCGGACCGCAAGGGCCTCGTCAGCTCCGAGGATGTGCGTGCCATCGTGCTGTCCGAGACCCACGTGCGCGCCTCGCAGGACTACGAACTGGTGTCGCTCGACGTCCGAGGCGGCACCGAGGTGGAGCCGACCGCCGAGGTCCGCGTCCGACTGACCACACCCGATGTCGCCGCGGAACAGGGCGAGGACACCGGGGCGATCGTCACGGCGACGGCCACCGGTGACGGCATGGTCGACGCGGCGTGCAGCGCGATCCGGCAGGCCTGCGGGCGTACCGACGTGACACTGGTGTCGTTCCAGGTCGCCGCGGTGACCGGCGGCGTCGACGCGCTCGGCGAGGTGACCGTGACCATCGAGGTCGAGGACGGCGAGCGCTTCACCGGGCGCGGCGTGTCGACCGACATCGTCGAGGCCAGCGCCCGCGCCTACGTCGACGCCCTGAACCGCTCCCTGCGCCTCGTCCAGCGAGGATCCGACTTCAAGCCGTGAACACCCCCTGCCTTCGACCGTGCACGAGAGGAACACGATGACCGCCCTGACCATCGTCGACAAGATCTGGGACCAGCACGTGGTCCGCCAGCAGGAGGGACTTCCCGACCTGCTCTACGTCGACCTGCACCTGATCCATGAGGTGACCTCCCCGCAGGCGTTCGAGGGCCTGCGTGAGACCGGACGCACCGTGCGGCGCCCGGAGCACACCATCGCCACCATGGATCACAACGTTCCGACCGATCCCCGGCAGGTGTCGGGGAGCCTGCCCATCACCGACGAACTGTCGGTCGCGCAGATGGAGGCCCTGCGGCGCAACTGTGTGGACTTCGGGATCCGCCTGTTCGAGATGGGAAACCGCAACCAGGGCATCGTGCACATCATCGGTCCGGAACTCGGACTCACCCAGCCCGGCTCGGTGATCGTGTGTGGCGACTCCCACACGGCGACCCACGGGGCCTTCGGTTCGCTGGCGATCGGGATCGGCACGTCCGAGGTCGAACACGTGCTCGCGACGCAGACCCTCCAGCAGCGTCGGCCGAAGACGCTGGCGGTCGAGGTCGAGGGTGCACTGCCACGCGGCACCGTGGCCAAGGACCTCATCCTGCACATCCTCGCGACCATCGGGGTCGACGGCGGCAACGGGCAGGTCATCGAGTACCGGGGTCCCGCCGTCGAGGCGCTCTCGATGGAGGGCCGCATGACGATGTGCAACATGTCGATCGAGGGCGGCGCGCGCGCCGGTCTCGTCGCACCCGACGAGACGACCATCGCCTACATGAAGGACCGGCCGTTCGCGCCGAAGGGTGCGGACTGGGACGCTGCCGTGGAGGCATGGCGCTCGCTGCGGTCCGACCCGGGTGCGAACTTCGATCGCACCGTGACCATCGACGCGTCGAAGATCTCCCCGACGGTGACCTGGGGCACGACCCCGGCCATGTCGGTGCCCATCGACGGGCGGGTCCCGACGATCGACGAGGCACCCGACGCCCCCACGGCACGCCAGTGGGAGCGATCGCTCGAGTACATGGGCCTGGACGGGGGGGAGGCACTGACCGACCTGACCCTCGACAAGGTGTTCATCGGGTCGTGCACCAACGGACGCATCGAGGACCTGCGCGCCGTCGCCGATGTGGTGAAGGGCCGCCGGGTCGCCGACGGCCTGCACGCGATGGTCGTGCCGGGCTCCGGGCTGGTGAAGGCGGCCGCAGAGTCCGAGGGCATCGACCAGATCCTGATCGAGGCCGGATTCGACTGGCGCGAACCCGGGTGTTCGATGTGCCTGGGTATGAACCCCGACCAGCTCGAACCCGAGGAGCGGTGCGCCTCCACGTCGAACCGCAACTTCGAGGGCAGGCAGGGCTTCCGCGGTCGCACCCACCTGGTGTCGCCCGCGATGGCCGCAGCCGCCGCGCTGCACGGCCGGTTCGTGGACGTGCGTGACGAGTACGAGGAGGCACGCTGATGGAACCCCTGAGCATCGTGAGTGGCCGGGCGTGCCCCGTCGACGCGAACGACGTCGACACCGACCAGATCATCCCCAAGCAGTACCTGAAGCGCATCGAGCGCACCGGGTACGGCCCGTTCGCGTTCGCGGAGTGGCGGTACGACCCGGACGGCAATCCCCGGCCCGACTTCTCGATGAACCGTCCCGAGCACCAGGGCGCACGCGTGCTGGTGTCCGGACGCAACTTCGGGTGCGGGTCGTCGCGGGAACATGCGGTGTGGGCGCTGGAGAACGCGGGGTTCAAGGCCGTGGTCGCGGTGTCGTTCGCCGACATCTTCCGCACCAACTGCGGCAAGGCCGGCGTCATCTGCGTACCCGTCGACGAGACCGTGGTCCGTCACCTGTACGCGCTGATCGCCGCGGATCCTGCCGTCGAGGTGACCGTCGACCTGCCGGCCCAGCGGTTGCGCGCCGGCGCCGTGGGAGACCTCGCGGCGATCGACGAGTCGTTCGACATCGACCCGCACACGAAGAACTGCCTGATCAACGGGCTCGACGACATCGACCTGACGCTGGCGCACGACGCGGACATCACGGCGTTCGAGGACCAGCGTGAGGCGTGGCGTCCGCGGGTCCCCGCAGCCTGAGCCGCACGGCGACCGACGGGGTGTTCAGCCGTCGGACCCGTCGACGGTAGCCCGAACGGCCACCCGGGATGCCCGGGCCTCTCGACGCC
>JBBDIX010000089.1:0-10679 GCA_040880235.1 Nitriliruptoraceae bacterium | reverse complement strand
TCGGTGCGCAGGCCGAACTCGGCGCGCTGCAGCCGCAGGGCCTGCAGCAGCGCGGTTCGCGTGGCCCCCGGGTTGACGGACCGGCCGGCAGCCGCCTCCCTGGTCGCGTGGATCAGCGTTTCGAGCGGCTCGGACTTGTTGACCACGGAACAGGCCCCGGCCTCGAGGCACTCGCCCAGCCGAGCGGGCTCGTCGACCCCGGTGACCATCACGACGGTGGCTCCCGCGGCCCGCAGGGGATCGACGAGCGGCAGGCTGGTCGTGCCATCGCTGTCGAACTGCAGGTCGAGGAGCACGACGTCGGCGTCGGCCCCCGTGGCGAGCACGACCTCGAGAGCGAGCGACGGGGCCCGTTGGACCCGGAACCCGGCGACGTCCAGTGCCAGCAGCAGGCTCTCGGCGAACATGTCGTGGTCATCGACGATGAGCACGCGCGTGGAGGCAGGGTCCGGGTCTGCGGGCGCTCCCGCCGTGGTGCCGTCTTCTGGTCGCAGGGCCATCATGTGGGGATGGTAGGGCTCGGACCGGCCGACTCAGGCGACCGAGGCCGGCATCGACAGCTGTTCGGGCTCGCACTGCCGGCCGTCGGCGGCGGGCGCCGGGAGCGTGAGGACGAACGTCGCTCCCCCGTCCCGCCCCGACTCGAGTCGGACGTCACCGCCCTGCCTGCGCATCAGGTCTGCCGTGATCGACAGGCCGAGTCCGCTGCCGGGCGTCGCACCCGCATCCGTCCCGCGCTCACCGGCGGTGAAGATGCGCTCCCGGTCCTCGGGACGCACCCCCGCGCCACGGTCCGCCACGCGGATCTCCACGTCGGCTCCCCGGCGGCGCGCGGTGAGCGACGACGTGGACCCGGGTGCGTGACGACGCACGTTCTCAAGCAGGTTCTGCACGGCCTGCGTCGTGCTCGCCCACGAGCCCCAGCCCACGAGGCCCGACGGCAGGTCCACCTCGAGATCGAGCCCGCTGGCGTGCGCGGCGATCACGACGGGCCGCAGGGTGTCGGCGACGTCGAACGCGGCAGCGGTCGATGACGCGTCGGGTGCGAACAGGTGCTGGAGACGCACGAGTTCGTCGAAGCTCGCGGCCAGCAGGCGCCGCTGCTGCGCCTCCGAGATGCGGTCGGGGTGCTCGTCGAGCATCCGAAGCGTGTTGACGATCCCGCTCAGGGCGTTGCGGGCCTCGTGCATGCGTTCGTGCTGGAGTCGGCGCGTCACGAGTGCCGTCGCCTCGGCGGCCTCGGCCCGCGACGTCAGGGCTCCCTGCCGCTCACCGATCGCGACGATCAGGTGACGGGTGACGCCGACGAGTGCGCACGCGAGTCCTGCAGCCTGTACGACGCTCGCGCCGACGCTGACGAACATGCCGGACTCGGCCATGGCTCGGTGCCCGAACTCGGCGACCCCGAACCCGAGGAACGCGAGCGCGGTCCAGGCCAGCGACGCATCGCGGCGGCGTGACGCCGCCGACACGTAGGCGATGCCGAGTGCGACCCAGAGCAGCGGCAGCAGCGCACCGACACCCTGTGGCCGAATCGCGACGAATCCGTACGCGACGTCGTGGACGCTCGCGAAGGGACGGCCGAGGACCGGGGAGACCTGGAACAGCACGGTCGCGGGTGCGATCGTCGCCACGGCCACCAGCAGCACGCGTGACGGGCGGCGACGCCAGCTGCTCTCGCGGCGAGAGGTCCACAGCGCGATGACCAGCAGCAGCAGCACGCCCGTACGACCTCCGGGCTGCAGCCAGGCGATCGGGTCGACGCGCAGTGTTCGCGGGTCGACCACCGGACCCACGGCCCCGAGGCCGAGCGTGAACAGTCCGAGACCTCCGAACGCAGCGGACACCCAGGCCGACGCCGTGCTCCCGTGCACGCGTGCGTGAAGCGCGAGCACGAAGCCGCACAGCACGGCCAGGACGGCCCCCGTGGCCTGGAGTGCCGCGTGGATCCCCACGGGATCGATCGCCGTCGAGGGTCTGCTCAGAGGCACCAGGGTCGCGATCAGGGAGAACATGACCAGTGCGGTCGTCGCGGCGACGAACGGGCCGGTGAGCACGGTCTCGCGCGTCCCGACGTTCGTCCTGCCGATGTGGGCCACCCTGGTCTCGTGCGTGGCCACGCCGGCGGCGAGTCGGCGCATGCCACGAACGCCCACGGCGGGGCGTAGCGGTTGTGCGTCACTGCTCACGGGCTGCTCGCGGGGTCTGGATGGCGGCACCACTGTCGTCATCGCTGTCCGTCGTGAAAGCGTTACGGGCGCATCGCGGTGGTTCCGGGGGCCAGAATCGCCGGAGAGGCTCGTCTCGTGGAGTCGAGGCCATGAGTAGGGTGGCTGGTCACGACGGGTCGACCCGCCGTGACGCCCGCGACCCGTGGCGCCGTACACCTCCGGGTCCGGTGTCCCAGGAGGTCCTGCAGTGTCGACGAGCCCGTTCTCCGCGCCGGACGTCGCCGCCGTCGTGCTCGCCGCCGGGCGGGGCACACGGTTTCGATCCGACCTCGTCAAGGTCCTGCACCGGGCGGCGGGACGCACGCTGGTCCGCCACGTGCTCGAGGCCCTGCGTCCCCTGGGACTCGGTCAGGTGGTCGTGGTGGTCGGTCCCGACGCGCATGACGTGCGTGCGGAGATCGAGGACTCGGGTCTGCCGGTCCACATCGCCGTCCAGGAACAGCCGCTGGGAACCGGTCACGCCGTGCAGCAGGCCGTCCCGGTCCTCGATCCCGGGATCCGTCGCGTGCTGGTGCTCCCGGGGGACACCCCGCTGCTCACCGGTGGCGTGCTCGCCGGGCTCGTGGAGGCCTCGGACGCGCCGTCGACCCTCGCGATGCTCACGACCCGCCTTGCGGACCCGTCGGGCTACGGACGTGTGCTGCGCTCGGGCGACGGGACCGTCGCCGGGATCGTCGAGCACGCCGACGCCTCCGACGAGCAGCGCGCCATCGACGAGGTGAACGCCGGGATGTACGTGGTGCCGGCCGACACCCTTGCCGACGCACTGGCCCGACTCGACGACGACAACGCGCAGGGCGAGGTCTACCTGACCGACGTGGTCGCGCTGGCCGTCGACGCGGGATGTCGGGTCGTGGCGGTCGACGCGCCCGCCGATGCGGTCGCTGGGGTCAACGATCGCCGACAGCTCGCCGAGGTGTCCGCGGTCCTGCGCCGTCGCCACCTGGACCACCTGATGGTCGACGTCGGCGTGACCGTCGTGGATCCGGCCACGACCCACGTGGACGTGGACGTCGAGGTCGGTGTCGACTCGACGCTGCTGCCGGGCACGATCCTGGAGGCAGGGACCCGGATCGGACGGGGCTGTGTCGTGGGCCCCCACACCCATCTGACCCGGTGCGTCGTGGGCGACGGTGCCACGGTCCACTCGACCCGCGGGACCGACGCGGTCGTCGGCGCCTCGGCGTCGGTCGGCCCGTTCGCGCACCTGCGCGCCGGCACGGTGCTCGGCGCCGGGGGCAGGATCGGGGCCTACGTGGAGACGAAGAACGCCCGGGTCGGTGACGGCTCCAAGATCCCGCACCTGTCGTACGTGGGCGATGCCGTGATCGGGTCGGGCGTGAACGTGGCGTGCGGGGTCGTCACGGTGAACTACGACGGGCAGGACAAGCACGTGACGACGATCGACGACGATGCGTTCGTCGGATGCGACACGATGCTCGTGGCGCCGGTGACCATCGGTGCGGGTGCGTACGTGGCCGCAGGATCGGTGATCACCGACGACGTTCCGGCCGGTGCGCTGGCCATCGCGCGGGCTCGGCAGGTCGTCAAGGAGGGGTGGGTCGACCGCCGTCGCACCCGACGATCGGGCGACGGGGACGACGAACCCCCTCGATGATGCGATGGCGCAGGGCCACCGCTACGGTCACCCGCGCCGCGGTCCCGCGCCGCGGTTCCTCGCCCCTCGTCGTCGGGTTGCTCGATGGAAGTCGTCACCAAGAAGCGGATGATGATCTTCTCGGGGTCGTCGTGCCCCGAGCTCGCCCGCGAGGTCGCGGACCATCTCGGCATGCGCCTGGGCAACGTGAAGCTGTCCCAGTTCGCCAATGGCGAGCTCTACGCGCGGTTCGAGGAGTCGGTGCGCGGCGCCGACGTGTTCGTCCTGCAGTCCCACGTGTCGATTCCCGACGGCATGAGCATCAACGACTACATCGTCGAGCAGCTCGTCATGCTCGATGCGCTCAAGCGCGCCTCGGCCAAGCGCACGGTCGCGGTCATCCCGTACTACGGCTACAGCCGCTCCGACAAGAAGGCCCTGTCGCGTGAGGCGATCGCCGCCCGCATGATCGCGGACATGTACGAGTCGGTCGGGGTGGACCGGATCATGTCCGTCGACCTGCACACCGGCCAGATCCAGGGCTTCTACCACGACCCGTTCGACGCGCTCACGGCATTGCCCCTGCTCGTCGAGTGGGTACGGGAGAACACCGCCGAGGGTGACCGGGTCATCGTGTCGCCGGACGCCGGTCGGGTGCGTCTGACGGAGAAGTTCGCCGGTCACGTCGGTGCGCCGATCGCGATCCTCCACAAGCGCCGGGACCCCGACCAGCACAACGTGTCCGTCTCGCTCGACGTGATCGGGGACGTGGAGGGTCGCACCGCGATCCTCGTCGACGACATGATCGACACGGCCGGCACGATCTGTGGTGCTGCGGACCTGCTGATGGAACGTGGTGCCGCACGGGTCGTCGCGCTCGCGACGCATCCGCTGTTCTCCGGCCCTGCGGCCCAGCGGCTCGAGGACTCCGCCATCGAGAAGGTCGTGGTCACGAACACCATCCCGATCCCCGCGTCCAGGCGCGGCGACAAGCTCGTCGTGCTCTCCATCGCGCCGATCCTCGCCTCGGCCCTGCGTGCCGTGTTCGAGGACGAGTCGGTGTCGGAGATCTTCCAGGGCGAGAACGTCTGACCCGGCCGGTCTCCGGGGCTCGGTTCGACCGTGTCGGTGTCCCCCGGGGACCGGTACGCTTCGACCTCGGCCCGCCTGCTGCGCGGGCCGGGTGTGTGTCCACCCTCCGTGGGATCACGCGACCGATCACTCGTCGTCGCGGCCCACGATCCGGTGCGACCACCCGACCCCACGTGACACCTCGCCACCACGGGTGACCGACCCACGCCGGGGAACTTCTCGCCAGGAGCACGACCGTGTCCACGCAGATCAAGCTGAACGTCGAGCCACGCCCAGAGTCCGGGAAGGGCGCCGCAGGCCGCCTCCGCCGCGAGGGCCGCGTCCCCGCGATCGTCTACGGGTACGAGGTCGAGCCGACGCCCGTGAGCGTCGACTCCCTCGACCTCTACCACGCCCTGCACACCGAGGCTGGTCGCAACGCCCTGATGCGGGTCGTCATCGACGGGGAGACCCACCTCGCCGTGGCACGTGACGTGACGTCGCACCCGGTGAAGGGCACCTACGTGCACGTCGACCTGCTCACCGTGGACAAGGACCAGCCGATCGCGGTCGAGGTCCCGATCCACCTGATCGACGAGGACGACGTCGGTGACGACGGCGGTGTCGTCAACCAGGTCCTGTACAGCGTGTCGATGCTCGTGCGTCCGCTCGAGGTGCCCAACGCCGTGGAACTGTCGATCGCTGGCATGGAGATCGGCGACGTCCGTCGGGTCGAGGACCTCACGTCCCAGTTGCCCGAAGGTGCAGAGTTCGACATCGACATCGAGCGCACGGTGGTCACCATCAACGCGCCGATCACGGAGGCCGAACTCGAGGCGCTGGAGGAGACCGCCGGCATCGAGACCGACGACGCCGACGACGTCGACGGTGAGGATGCCGACGGCGCGGACGAGTCCGAGGGTGACGACGGCGACGGCGACGACGAGTCCTGAGTCATCCCCTGAGCCCCGGCCGCGCGAGGGCGTGGCCGGGGCTCCGGGTGGCGACGCGTCGCGGACGCCGTTGCCGCCAGACAGCGAACGGAGGATCCGTGGGGGCCGAGCGATGGATGGTCGCGGGGCTCGGCAACCCGGAGCCGGAGTACGCGGGGACCCGTCACAACATCGGCGCGCAGGTCGTGCGTGAGTTCGCGCGGCGTCACGGCACCTCGTTGTCGCGCAAGCGACGGGTGCGGGGAGACGTCGTCGAGGTCGACGTGCAGCGGGCGCGCACCGTGCTCTTCGTTCCCGACGCGTACATGAACCGTTCGGGCGATCCCGTCCGTGCGTGCCAGGCGTGGCACCGGGTCGCCGTCGAACGGCTCGTCGTGTGCCACGACGACCTGGACATCGATCTCGGTACGGTCCGACTCAAGCGAGGCGGCGGCAACGCCGGACACAACGGTCTGCGCGACGTCGACCGGGCGCTCGGCAGTCCCGACTACCTGCGCGTGCGGATCGGGATCTCTCGCCCGCCGGATCGCATCCCCGGTCGTGACCACGTGCTCGGTAGGTTCCGTGCCGACGAGACCGACCGCCTCGACGAGGCGATCGACGCCGCGATCGACGCGATCAGCACCCTGGTCGCCGACGGCCTCGAGGCCGCGCAGCAACGCCACCACGGTCGACCGACCCGTCGACCGGACACTCCCGAGGAGTCAGCACCGTGAGGGAACGCCTCCGACAGATCCGCGCCGCGTGGACCCAGTTGCGCGAGGTCGACACGCGACTCGTGCCGTACATGCTGCTGGGTGTCACGGTCGGTGTCCTGGCCGGCGTGGGCCTCGGGTTCCTGCTCGGGATCTGGGCCATGCCGGTGTTCGGACTGCTCTTCGCCTTCCTCGGCGGCATGACCGTGTTCAGCCGTCGCCTCCAGACCGCCCAGTTCGACGCGATCGAGGGCCAGGTCGGCGCCGCCGCGGCGGTGCTCAACACGATGCGCGGGCAGTGGTTCGTGGCGCCGGCCGTGGCGGTCACCGCCAAGCAGGACATGGTCCACCGCGTCGTCGGGCGATGCGGGGTGATCCTCGTCGGTGAGGGTGCACCGCCGCGGGTCAAGGGGCTCATCGCGAAGGAACGCCGCCGACTCGACCGCGTCGTGGGTGACGCGCCGATCACCACCATCGTCATCGGCGACGGTGACGGGCAGGTCTCGATCCGGAGGCTGCAGGCGAAGATCACCCGCCTGCCCAGGAAGCTGCGCCGCAACGAGGTGCCGAAGCTGGAGCGCCGCCTCAAGCCGCTCGACAAGGCGCCGCCGATTCCGAAGGGCATCGACCCGATGGCGGTGGCCGGTCGCAAGCGTCCCAGGCCCCGGTGAGTTCCCCGGAGGCGGACCGCGACGTCGACGCGCTGCTCGACCCCGGCGTCGCGGTGGGTTGCCTGGCGTCCCTGCTGCGAGCGGGGCGCCGGGAGTGGATGGATCGGTTCGACGACGACGAGGTGGTCGTCGCGTCGAGCGCCCACCCGTACCTGCTCAGCCTGTTCGCCGAGCGCGCTGCACCGCTGCTGGTGCTCACCCCACGGTCGTCTGACGCCAACACCCTGCGTGACGGGATGGCCGCATTCCTCGGTGAGGACCGCGTCGCCATGTTCCCCGCGTGGGAGACGCTGCCTCACGAGCGCCTGTCTCCGCAGCCGAGCACGGTCGGGCGGCGACTGGCGGTCCTCGACCGGCTCGCACACCCGTCGTCGACACCGCTGCTGGCCGTGGTCGCACCCGTGCGTGCCGCGCTGCAACCGATGGACCCCCGTCTGGTCACACGCCGACCGTTGCGGATCGGTGACGAACCGGTCGGGTTCGACGCACTCGTCGACGCCCTGGGCCGCCTCGGCTACAGCCGCGTGCCCCAGGTGGAGACGCGCGGCGAGTTCGCGGTGCGCGGCGGCATCGTCGACGTGTTCCCGACCGCCGCGGACGGGGCGGCGCGGATCGAGTTCTTCGGTGACGAGGTGGAGTCGATGCGCGGGTTCGCCGTCGCCGATCAGCGTTCGGTCGGCGACCTCGACCGGGTCGTCGTCGATCCGGCGCGCGAACTCGTCGTCGACCAGAACCTGCGCGATCGGGCGGCATCCGCCAGGCACCGCTGGCCCGGGCTCGCCGGCGAACTCGAACGGTTGTCCGAAGGGATCACCTTCGAGGGATCCGAGGCACTGGCGATCCTGCTCGCCGACCGCACCGCCCGGCTCACCGACTTCCTGCCCTCCGGCGCCGGGGTCGTGCTCGTCGACCCGCTCCTGCTGGAGCAGCGGGCACGCCAACTGGCCGACGAGGCCGAGATCCTGTCCGACACGGCGTGGTTGACCCCGGACGTCGATCCGGACGTGGTCGAGCGGGGCGGGTTCGCCACCCCAGAGGAGCTGCTGTCGGGAGTGCGGGGTCGCACGTGGCGGGTCGGGGCGCTGGGCGATGAGCGAACCTTCGACGCCCAGCCGTGGGAGTCGTTCCGCGGGGACATCGACACGCTCGTCACCCGGGTGACCCCGCTGCTGTCCGCAGGGACGCGCGTGGTCCTGTCCACCGATGCATCGGGGCCGGCACGTCGGATCGCCGACGTGCTCGCCGAGGGTTCGGTCGCGGCCGTGCTGACGCCACAGCTCGCCACGGAGCCTGCGGGAGGTCGGGTCGAGGTGGCCGTGAGCGGTCTGCCGACCGGCTTCGTGTCCGAGGAACTGGGACTGGCGCTGCTCGGGACGTGGGACGTGTTCGGTCGGCGCCGCCGGCGCGCAGGGCGTCGCATGGGTGCGCGAGGCATGGCGGCCGACGTGGTCGTGCAGCTGTCGAAGGGCGACGCCGTGGTGCACCGGACCCACGGGGTCGGTCGCTACCGGGGGATGGTCACCCGGGAGACCACGGGCCCCGACGGTCGCCTCGCGCGCCGGGACTACGTGATGATCGAGTACGGGGGTGGTGACACCCTCTACGTCCCGTCGGACCAGCTCGACGTCGTCGCTCGCTACCAGGGAGGCGAGACCCCAACGGTCATGACCCTCGGCGGCGCGCAGTGGGAGCGGGCGAAGAACCGCGTGCGCGGTGCCGTTCGCGACATCGCCGCGGAACTGATCCGCCTGTACGCGGCGCGCATGCACTCGCCGGGACATGCCTTCGGTCTCGACGGGCAGCTGCAGGCCGAACTCGAGGACTCGTTCGCCCACGTGGAGACCCAGGACCAGCTCACCGTCGTCGACGAGATCAAGCGCGACATGGAGACGCCGCTGCCCATGGACCGGCTGCTCGCCGGCGACGTGGGATTCGGCAAGACCGAGGTGGCCGTGCGCGCGGCGGGCAAGGCGGCGTTCGACGGCCACCAGGTCGCCGTGCTGGTGCCCACGACGATCCTGGCGCAACAGCACGTGGAGACGTTCCGCGAACGGTTCGCCGGGTTCCCCGTGGTCGTGGAGGAGCTCAGCCGGTTCGTCACACCCCGCGACCGGCGACGCGTGCTCGACGGGCTCGCGGCCGGACAGGTCGACGTCGTCGTCGGCACGCACGCGCTGCTGGGAGCATCGGTCGAGTTTCGCCGGCTGGGGCTGGTCATCGTCGACGAGGAGCAGCGGTTCGGGGTCTCCCAGAAGGAACGTCTCAAGCAGCTGCGCACCCACGTCGACGTGCTGTCGATGTCGGCGACCCCGATCCCGCGCACGCTCGAGATGGCGGTGGCCGGGATCCGCGACCTGTCGGTGATCGAGACGCCGCCCGAGGACCGCCAGCCGGTGCACACGGTGGTGGGCGCCTTCGACGACGCGCAGGTCGCCCTGGCCATCCGCCGGGAGTTGCTGCGGGAGGGCCAGGTCTTCTACGTCCACAACCAGGTGGACACGATCCACGGGACCGCGTCGCACCTCATGGAGCTCGTCGACGGGGTCCGCGTCGAGGTCGCCCACGGCCAGATGGACGAACGACAGCTCGAACGCGTGATGGTCCGGTTCTGGCAGCGTGAGATCGACGTGCTCGTGTGCACCACCATCATCGAGTCGGGTCTGGACGTCCCCAACGCGAACACGCTCATCGTCGAACGTGCCGACCTGCTCGGACTCGGTCAGCTGCACCAGTTGCGGGGGCGAGTCGGCCGGTCGTCCGAACGCGGCTACGCGTACCTGTACTTCCCGGAGGGCACGTCGCTCACCGACACCGCCTACGAACGCCTGCGCACCATCGCCGAGCACACCCGACTCGGCTCGGGCCTGTCGATCGCGGCGCGCGACCTGGAGATCCGAGGTGCCGGCAACGTGATCGGCGCCGAGCAGTCCGGTCACGTCGCCGCCGTCGGATTCGACATGTACGCCGAACTGCTCCGGGAGGAGATCGCCGACCTGACCGGCCAGGCCGTGGAGCCCGAGGTGGAGATCCGCATCGACCTCCCGGTCGACGCCCACCTTCCCGACGACTACATCGAGGATCCCAACCAGCGGCTCGAGCTGTACCGACGGATCGCGTCGGCCCGAGATGCCACGTCGATCGGCGACGTGCGGGCTGAACTGCTGGATCGCTTCGGCGCACCACCGGGTCCCGTCCAGCGCCTGCTCGCACTCGCCGCGCTGCGCGCGGCCCTGCGCCGCTGGCACATCACCGACGTGGGCCTCACGCCGCAGGGTTGGCTGCGCGTCGCGCCCGTCCGGTTGTCGGAGTCCCAGACCGTGCGGCTCGAACGTCTCTTCCCCAGCGCCCGGCGACGCCGCGACGACCAACTGCTGCTCGAACTGCCGCGCCCGCGACCCAACGACCTGGTCGGCTGGGTCGCGGCCAGCCTGCGCGAACTGTTTGCGGAACCCCGCCGCTGA
>JBBDIX010000088.1:0-1832 GCA_040880235.1 Nitriliruptoraceae bacterium | reverse complement strand
TGACGGTGGAGGTGGCGCCCGGTCACGGTCCCCTGCACGCCTCGTTCGACCTCGCCGGCTGACCGGGGGTTCCCATGGCACCGTCGGGACCCACCCGATTCGACCAGCGCGCACGGACTGCGGGGTTCACCCCCGACATCCGAGCGTTCCCCGAGGGGACGCGGACGGCCCGGGACGCCGCGGCGGCCATCGGCTGCGACCTCGCCCAGATCGTCAAGTCGCTCGTGTTCCTGGCCGACGGGCGTGGCGTGCTGGTGCTCACGTCCGGAGCGAACCAGGTCGACGAGACGCGCCTGGCGGCCACGCTGGGCGCTGCCGAGGTGCGCCGTGCGAGTGCCGACGAGGTACGTGCGACCACCGGCTACCCGATCGGCGGGACCCCGCCGTTCGGCCTCGACACCGACCTCGACGTGCTGTGCGACGAGGACCTGTGCACGCACGGCGAGGTCTGGGCGGCCGCCGGCAGCCCGACGTCGGTGTTCGCGATCGCCCCGGATCGACTCGTCGCCCTGACCGGTGCGCGGGTCACCGTGGTGTGACCAGCGTCGCCCGTCCGGCGGCTCGAGAGGCCGCCCACGTCACTCCTTGGTGTAGGGCTTGCCGTCCGCGGCCGGGGGACGCAGCCGCCCGATCAGTCCGGCGACGACGAAGATCGTCACCAGGTACGGGGCGGTGAGCAGCAGGTTCGACGGCACCGGGACGCGCAGCAGCTGCAACGAGGTGGCCAGGGAGTCGGCGAACCCGAAGATCAGGGCCGCACCGAATGCTCCCACGGGGCTGTAGCGCCCGACGAGCATCGCGGCGAGTGCGATGAACCCTCGCCCGCCGGACATGTCCTTCGAGAACGACCCGACGGCGTCCAGGGTGAAGTACGCGCCACCCATGCCCGCGAGCACCCCACCGAGCAGCACCGCGCGATAGCGCGTCGCGAGCACGTTGATCCCGACCGTGTCCGCCGCACGTGGGTGTTCGCCCACGCTGCGCAACCGCAGCCCCCAGCGCGTCTGGAACAGGGCGACGTGCAGCCAGACGACGATCGCGAGCATCGCGAACACGATGACCGACTGGCGGAACAGCACCGGGCCGACGAGGGGGATCTCGCTCAGCAGCGGGATCGCGATCGTGCGGAACCGCGTTGGGGAGTTGAGGTGCGGATTGCCCACCAGGATCTGGGTGGTCAGGAACGAGGTGACCCCGGTCGCGAAGACGATGAGCACCACGCCGACCACGATCTGGTCTGCGCGGAACCGGATCGTCAGCCCGGCGAGCATGAAGGCGATGAGCACCCCGGCGCCGATGCCGCCGATCAGGCCGACCCACGGGTTGGAGGCGAGCGACGCGAACAGGGCCGCGGTGAACGCCCCCGCGAGGAACTGGCCCTCGATCGCGATGTTGATCACCCCGGCGCGTTCGCACAGCACCCCGCACAGGGCGCCGAGCGCGATCGGCGTGGCCCGAGCCACCGTGCCCCGGAACAACCCGACGAGCGACAGCTGTCCCCCGGCGGCGGCCCAGGTGAGGAACGCGACGACGAACAGTGCCGCCACGATCCCGACGATCAGCACCGACCGGTCCCCGAACCCCGTCGTGAACTGCCGCCACGCGATCGCCAGCACGACACCGGTGAGCAGCAGCACCGTCCACACCACGGGCAGGCGCAGGTCGGGCAGCATGAACAGCTGTCCACGGGCGTCGTTGAGCACGAACGCCGCCGAGTCGCCACGTGCGCTCGACGCGAACACCAGGCCCATGACCGCCGCGGCGATCACGGAGACGACGCCGAAGCGCCGGTTGCGTCGACGCAGGGCCGTGGCCCCGGCGTCGCCGGGGCC
>JBBDIX010000087.1:0-10731 GCA_040880235.1 Nitriliruptoraceae bacterium | reverse complement strand
GGCATCGTCGCGCTGTACTACCTGACCCACCTGCACGATCCCTACGACGTGACCCTTCCGCCCATCGGCAACATCGTCACCATCGCGTCACCCCATCGCGGGTCCGACCTCGCCGAGGCCGGCGTCTGGTTGCGCGCGGCAACCGCGACCCGGCAGACCATCGACACCCTGCTGCGTCTGGCGCCGGCGTCGGGCGGTGGTCGACAGGTGGAACGCACTCCGCTGGACATGCCCGCGCTGGACCAGCTCGCAACAGGATCGACGCTGCTCGACGGCCATGCTCGCGCCTGGCAGGACGCCGTCGCTGCAGGTGGCGCTGGGGCCCTGGCCACGGGCACTCGCGTCCTCACGATCGGCGGCGCGAGCGATCTGGTGGCGACGCCCCACCGCACGGCGCACCCGACCACGGGTGACGGTCGCCTCGTCACCGACGCGCCCCATGTCGTGCTGCCCGGGGGTCACGAGTCGGTCCGGCACAGCGAGGCGATCCGTGAGGTCGTCTGGGACTTCCTCCACGGCCGGGACGTCGACCACGCGAGCACCGTGTTCACCGCCTCGCTGGTCGACGACGCAGGGCTTGCGCTTCGGATCGTGGGACGGGCGGCCGCGTTCGGGTCCGGACCAGTCACCGACCTGTCGTCGGTGCGTGTCGACCGGTGACCGCCACACCCGCGGGTCGCGCTCGACGGGTCCACGACGCTGGCACGGTGCGGTGGACGGCCGTGTCGGTCGCCCGGTATCCTCCTCTCGCTGGGACCCGCTCGTGCGGCGGGTCCTCTTCGCGTCCAGACGCGAACCAGCACCCGACCGACACCGTGTCGACGAACGGTCGTTCCCACACCCACGTGGCGTGGAGACCGACCGCCTCGCTGTTCGAGGACGTCGACCCGACCACCACACACGCTCGCCGACGGACGACCCCGGTGCCCCGACAGGGGTGGGTCGCCCCGGGAACCCCGGTTCCCGGATCCGGATGACGCGGGCGGAGGCCCAACCGAACCGGAAGGAACTTCCATGGCCGTTGTCACCATGCGTCAGCTGCTCGAAGCTGGCGTCCACTTTGGGCACCAGACCCAACGGTGGAACCCCAAGATGCGCCGCTTCATCTACGGCGAGCGCAACGGGATCTACGTCATCGACATCCGACAGACCGTCGGCCACATCGAACGTGCCTACACGTTCACGCGCGACCTCGTCGCGAAGGGCGGCACGGTCCTGTTCATCGGGACCAAGAAGCAGGCTCGCGAGACCATCGAGTGGCAGGCCCAGCGCGTCGGCATGCCCTACGTCACCGAGCGTTGGATGGGCGGCATGCTCACCAACTTCTCGACCATCAAGGGCCGCATCGCCCGCCTGCGCGAACTCGAGGCCATGGAGTCGTCGGGAACGTTCGAACTCCTGCCGAAGAAGGAGGTCCTGCAGCTCGGGCGTGAGCACGACAAGCTGCAGACCAACCTCGGCGGGATCCGCGAGATGGGCAAGCTGCCCGACGCCGTGTGGATCGTGGACACGGTCATCGAGGAGATCGCCGTCAAGGAGGCCAACCGGCTGAAGATCCCGGTCATCGGCATCCTCGACACCAACTGTGACCCGGACCCGATCCAGTTCCCGATCGCCGGCAACGACGACGCGATCCGCAGTTCAGCGCTGCTGACCCGGATCATCGCCGACGCCTGCGCGGACGGACTGCTGCTGCGTGCGTCGCGCTCTCCCGACGACGAACTGCGCGCCCAGGCGCTGCAGGCCTCGCAGGGCGAGGAGTCGGGTGCACAGGCCGCAGAACCCAAGGCCGCCTGGGAGCTCGAACTCGAGCGCCAGCAGGCCGCGGAGAAGGCGACTCGTGCTGCGGGTGAACCCGCCGCAGAGCCTGCTCCGGCCGAGGCGCCTGCCGCTGCCCCTGCCGAGGAGCCGGCGGCGGAGGAACCTGCTGCGGCCGACGAGCCTGTTGCCGCCGACGTACCGGCCGACGCCGACGCCGACGCCGACGCCGCAGAGCCGGCGAAGACCACCACCGACTGACCGGCCGGCGCTCCGGCGCCTGCCGACGCATCCGACGCGTGCACGCCACACGTCGGATGCTGCCAACCGTGCACACCCGCGCTTCCGCGCGCACAGGAGGACACCATCGTGGCGATCGCCGCAGCCGACGTGAAACTGCTCAGAGAACGCACCAGCGCCCCGATGATGGCCTGCAAGCAGGCGCTCGTCGACGCGGATGGTGACCTGGAGAAGGCCGCCGAACTGGTGCGTGAGCGCACCGGCGCGAAGATGGACGCACGCGCTGCGGACCGCACCGCCAGCGAGGGGCTCGTGCACACCTACCTGCACACCCCGTCGCCGGGCATGCCGGCGCGCGTCGGGGTCATGCTGCAGCTCGCCTGTGAGACCGACTTCGTCGCCAAGGCCGAGGCGGTCCAGAAGCTCGCCAAGGACCTCGCGATGCACATCGCGGCGGCACGTCCGCTCGTCGTCAACGAGTCCGACGTGGACGAGGCGATGCTCGAGAAGGAGCGCGAGTTCGCCCGCAAGGAGGCCGTCGAGCAGGGCAAGCCCGCGGACATCATCGACCGGATCGTCGAGGGCAAGATCCGCAAGGTCTTCGAGGAGTGGGTCCTGGTCAACCAGCCGTACGTGCTGGATTCCGATCGCACCGTCGGACAGGCCATCAGCGACGTGCAGGGCCTCGTGGGGGAGAAGATCGAGGTGGCCCGATTTGCGCGCTTCGAGGTCGGCGCCTGATCGACGCGCCTCCGACACGTTAGGATCCGGCCGTCGAGGCGAGCCAGGCGAAGGACTGTTCCGTTGACGAACCGACCGGCCCTCGGGCGTGTGCTGCTCAAGCTGTCGGGTGAGGCGTTCTCGGACCCGTCCGTGAAGGGCGGCATCGACCCGACCATCGTCAGACAGGTCGCCCGCGAGATCGTGGAACTCAAGGCCAGCGACGGCACGGAGATCGGCGTCGTGGTCGGCGGCGGAAACATCTTCCGCGGCGCGTCTCCTTCCGCGGCGGGCATGGACCGCTCCAGTGCCGACCACATGGGCATGCTCGCCACGGTCATCAATGCGCTTGCCCTGCAGGACGCCATCGAGAAGCTCGGGGTGGAGACACGGGTGCAGACCGCGATCGAGATGCAGGCGCTCGCCGAGCCCTACATCCGCCGCCGCGCGATGGCCCACCTGGAGAAGGGCCGCGTCGTCATCTTCGCGGCAGGCCTCGGGTCCCCGTACTTCACGACGGACACGACTGCCGCCCAGCGTGCGCTCGAGATCGGTGCCGAGGCGATCCTGAAGGGCACGCAGGTCGACGGGGTCTACGATTCGGACCCGCGTGTCGATGTCGCCGCCCGCCGGTACGACGAGATCGACTTCCTCGCGGTGCTCAATCAGGGTCTGAAGGTCATGGACGCCACGGCCATCTCGCTGTGCATGGACAACGACCTTCCGATCGTGGTCTTCGAGCTCCTGCAGGAGGGCAACATCCGTCGGGTGGTGCGTGGCGAACCGGTGGGCACACTGGTGCGCAACGTGCCCACGCCGGCGGCCTGACCGGTCGCTCGAGACCTTTCCGCCCGCGCTCTACCAGGAGTCCGACATGACCGTCGACGAAGCCGTCCGGGACGCCGACCGCCGTATGGGTCAGGCCGTGGAGAAGGTGTCGGAGGACTTTGCGTCGATCCGCACGGGACGCGCGAACCCACAGCTGCTCAACCGGATCATGGTCGACTACTACGGGTCGCCGACGCCGCTGCAGCAGCTCGCGAACTTCGCGGTCCCCGAACCGCGCATCCTGGTCGTCAACCCGTTCGACAAGGGTTCGGTGGACCAGGTCGAGAAGGCCATCCGTGACTCGGACCTGGGCCTGAACCCGGCCAGCGACGGCTCGACGATCCGCTGCGTGTTCCCCGAGCTCACCGAGGAACGTCGCCGCGACTTCATCAAGATGGCCCGTACGGCGGCCGAGGACGGCAAGATCGCGGTGCGCAACGTGCGTCGCAGCGCCCGGGATGCGATGCAGAAGCTCGAGGATGACGGAGACGTCGGTGCCGACGAGCACGAGCGTCACGCCAAGCGCCTCGAGGCGATCACCGCCTCCCACATCGCGCACATCGACCGTGCGCTGGAGGCCAAGGAGCAGGAACTGCTCGACGTCTAGGGCGTCCCGCGCCGGGGAGTCGCCCATGAGCGGCACCGACATCGAACCCAGCCAGACGCCTCGTCGCGTGCGGCTGCGTCGACGTCTGGCCCGGTGGACCCCCGGACCCGTCCGCGCGCTGGTCCGCCGCCTGCGCCGGCCCCGACGCTCGCGACCCCAGACGGGAGGGCGTGACCTGCCCGTGGCGATCGCCGTCGGGATCGGGCTCGCGTCCGTGTTCGCCGGTGCGCTGTGGTGGAACCCCATCGCGTTCACGGTCGTCATCGGGCTGCTGACCACCATCGCGTACGTCGAACTGCGTCACGTCCTGCGTGGTGCCGGCGGTGACCTCGACGTGCTCGTGCTCGTCGCGGCGACCTCGGTCATGCTGCTCGGGGCATACCACGCCGGGCACGCCGGGCAGGTCATCGGGGTCCTGGTGCTCGTCGTCGGTGCGTTCCTGTGGCACGCCGCCGACACGGAGCGCGCCCACGTCGCGTCCACGGTTGCGACCACCGTGCTCTACGGCCTGTGGATCGGCTTCCTGGCCTCGTACGCCGTACTGCTCATCCTGCGCCCGTCAGGTGGGATCGTGGTCGTCGCAGCGGTCATCGGCGCGGCCGTCCTCGCCGACACCGGTGCGTTCGCTGTCGGGGTGAAGTGGGGACGCCATCCCGTGGCGCCTCGCCTGAGTCCCAACAAGACCTGGGAGGGCCTCGCGGGAGGCCTCGCATCGGCGACCATCGTCGGTGTGATCGTGCTGCCTCTGCTCGATGGTCCGTTCGACCTGCGCAGCGCGGCGGTGGTCACGTTCGCGTGTGGACTCGCCGCGTTCCTGGGTGACCTCGTCGAGTCGATGATGAAGCGTGACCTCGGCGTCAAGGACCTCGGGGAGGTGCTTCCCGGTCACGGCGGCATCCTCGACCGGGTCGACGGCATCCTCTTCGCGCTGCCGGTGGGCCACTACGCGATCGAACTGCTGACCTGACACCGAGTTCGGCACTCGGGTGGCGGTGCGCTGCCCGGCCTGACCGCAGGCGCGGTGAACACCGCGACGGTCCCCGCCGCCGCCGCCGCAGTCCTCCACCTCCGAGCGCGACGACACCGTGACGCGTTGCTCGCCCGCCGTGACCGGCTCGCAGGGGAGACGTGATCCTTCCTCGACCGTGGTGATGCGTGCCAGCAGGCAGCACCCGTTGTCCACGTCCCTCACACCTGACGCAAGAACCGCCTGACCCTGTGGACGACGATGCCGTGGCCCGACGACCGGGACCGACCCGGGCACGGCCGGTGCTGGCGTACCCTGCGGGGGACCTGCCGACCTCGATGACGCTGGACACCTCCTGATGCCCGACGACGGCCCGATCGACCCCTACGGGTTGTCCCGCGCCGACCTCGAGGCGCTCGTCGCGACGCTCGGCCAGCCGGCGTATCGCGCGACCCAGGTCCGCCAGTGGCTGGTGCGCGGCATCGACGAACCGGCGCGGATGACCAACCTGCCTGCCGATCTCCGCGACCTGCTGGAGGAGCGCTTCGCCCCGACCCGCCCCGAGCTCATCGCGCATCGGGTCGCCGACGACGGGCACACCCACAAGTTGCTGCTGCGGTTCGGCGACGGCGAGGCCATCGAGGCCGTGCTGATGCTCTACCCGGGCCGCGCAACCGTGTGTGTGTCGACCCAGGCCGGCTGCGCCATGGGATGTCCCTTCTGTGCCACCGGGCAGGCGGGACTGCGACGACAGCTCACCTCCGGCGAGGTCGTTCGCCAGGTCGTGGTGGCCGACGCCGCACTGCGGTCCGGTCGGCTCGGTGAGCACACGATCCCGGCTGGTGCGCCCGACCACGTGACCAACGTCGTGTTCATGGGCATGGGCGAGCCCCTGGCCAACCTGTCCGCCACGATCCGCAGCATCGAGTGGCTCCACGACCCGGACGGGTTCGACCTGTCCGCGCGGGGCATCACCGTGTCGACCGTGGGGCTCGTTCCCGGGATCGACCGGCTCGCGGACCTCGGCCTGCCGATCACGCTCGCAATCAGCCTCCACGCCGCGACCGACGACCTGCGCGACATGCTGGTGCCCGTCAACACCGCTCACCCCATCGCTGAACTCGAGGCGGCAGTGCAGGCCTACCGGCGCCGGACCCGCCGTCGGGTGACCATCGAGTGGTGCCTGATCGGTGGCGTCAACGACGACGACGTGCAGGCCGACGGCCTCGCGGTGATCGCGCGTCGCCTCGGCGCGCACGTCAACGTCATCCCGATGAACCCGACGCCCGGGGTCTCGTGGCGTGAACCCGACGCAGACACGACGCGGCGGTTCATCGAACGTGCGGGCCGCCGTGGCGCCACCGTGACGCTGCGCGACACCCGTGGACGCGACGCAGACGCTGCGTGCGGACAGCTGCTCGCGAACTACACGCTCGGCACCGGCGCACGGCTGCCGGCATCCGTCGGCGCCAGCGATCGTGTCGATGTCCGGCTCGGCCTCCCGGGGGACGCGTCGTGAGTCGTCGCCGTGTGGTCGTGCTCGGATCGACCGGCTCGATCGGCCGCCAGGCGCTGGAGGTCATCGCCCGGCACGGCGACCGCTTCGAGGTGGTCGCGATGGCCGCCGGACGCGACGACGAACGACTCGAGGCCCAGGCGGACGCCACCGGTGCGCGACGGGTCGCGCTCGCCGCCGCAGACGCGGCTCGGCGACTCGCGGGACGGCGCACGGATCTGGAGGTCCTGGACGGTTCCGGGGGGGTCGTCGAGGTGGCCGAGACCGACGCCGACGTGGTGCTCAACGGCATCACGGGTGCGGCCGGGCTGGCCTCCACGCTCGCGGCGCTGGCCGGTCACACCACGGTCGCGCTGGCCAACAAGGAGAGCCTCATCGTCGGGGGTCCGCTGGTGCTCGACGCGGCGCGTGCCGCCGGCGGGATCGACCTTCGCCTGGTGCCCGTCGACTCGGAGCACTCGGCGATCGCCCAGTGCCTGCGGTCCGGCGACCGCGACGAGGTCGAACGTCTCGTGCTGACCGCCAGTGGCGGACCGTTCCGGGGCCGGACCCGCGAGGATCTCGAACAGGTGACGGCCGCCGACGCGCTGGCGCACCCGACGTGGGCGATGGGCCCGATGATCACCGTGAACTCGGCGACCCTGATGAACAAGGGGCTCGAGCTGATCGAGGCCCACCTGCTGTTCGATGTGGACTGGTCGTCACTCGACGTGGTCGTGCATCCGCAGTCGATCGTGCACTCGATGGTGGAGTTCGTGGACGGGTCGACCGTGGCCCAACTGTCACCTCCGGACATGCGGGTGCCGATCCAGCTCGCGCTGAGCTGGCCCGCGCGACTGTCCGAGGCGCCGGTCCGGTGCGACTGGACGGTCGCGCAGAGCCTGACGTTCGAACCCGTCGACCGGACCACGTTCCGTGCGCTCGACGTCGCCGAGGCCGCCGGGCGACGCGGCGGCACGTTCCCTGCCGTCATGAACGCGGCCAACGAACAGGCCGTGGGTGCGTTCCTCGAGGGGCAGATCCGGTTTCCCCGGATCGTCGAGACGGTCGAGGCCACGATGGAGGCCTGGGCGTCGACCTCGCCCGGTGACCCCCGCGACCTCGACGACGTCCTGCATGCCGATCGGTGGGCACGCCACCATGCACGCGAGCACCTCGGTGACGAGCCGTCCCGACCCGACGAGAAGGTGAATCCTTGAGCGGCGCGTGGTCCATCACGGCGTTCGTCCTCGCGATCCTGCTGGCGATCATGCTGCACGAGGCCGGGCACTTCGTGACGGCGCGTCGGTTCGGGATGCGGGCCGATCGCTTCTTCCTCGGCTTCGGACCGACCCTGTGGTCGATCCGCCGCGGAGAGACCGAGTACGGGGTCAAGGCCCTGCCGCTGGGGGGGTTCGTCCGGATCATCGGGATGCTGCCGGACGACGAACGCCTCCCGTCGGCGATCGACGCCGCGTTCGACGATCTCGGCCACGGTGAGCCCGACGCGCAGGCCTCGGTTGCAGGCGTCGACTGGGCAGAGCGGCTCGACACTCGCCTGCGCGAGCGTGGCACCCCTGCGGACGTCTCCGAGCGGATTGTTCGGCGCATGCGGGGCAGCGCGACCGACCCGACGGACGTGGAGGCCATGCGACGCCTGTTCCACGAGGTGGTCGTCACCGAGGTCGACGACACGGGACGCGTCGGAGACCTTCGCCATCGTCTGCTGTACGGCGACCGGGACCGATTCTTCCACGAGCGCCCGGCATGGCAACGGGCCATCGTGCTGGTGTCGGGATCGGTCGCGCACTTCCTGATCGCGATCGCGGTGCTCATCGGTGCGTATGCGTTCCTCACGCAGTGGACCGGGACGATGACGACGACGGTCGCCGAGGTCGCGGTGGACTCCCCGGCCGCCGACGCCGGACTGCAGCCCGGAGACCGGGTGGTCGGGGTCCGACAGCTGCGTTCGGACGACTACGCCCGACTGCGTGACGAGATCCGCGCGCAGCCTGATCGGCCCATCGACGTGCACGTCGTTCGCGGCGACGACGAACTCGTGCTCACGATGACCCCGGAGGCGACCGAACTGGCCAGTGGTGAGGTCATCGGGGTCGTGGGATTCGCCCCCGAACCCGAGTTCGAACGCATGCGTCCGGTCGACGCCATCGAGCGAGCCCTCGTCGGGCAGCCGGAACTGGGCAGTCCGGGCGGGTTCGTCCCGATGGTCACCGGCTCGCTGCAGGCGCTCGGCACCGTCTTCAGCCCGTCGGGGATCGGCGACATCCTGTCCCAGGCCGCCGGTCAGCAGGAACGATCGCTCGACGGTGCGGTGTCGCTGGTCGGCGCGGCCTCGATCGCCGGGCAGCTGGGAGACACGTCGACGGGCCTCGTACTGTTCCTGGGACTGATCGCCGTGGTGAACGTCTTCATCGGGATCTTCAACCTGGTCCCGCTGCCACCGCTCGACGGGGGCCACCTGGCCGCGCTCGGCATCGAGGGGTCCGTCAACCAGGTGCGCAGGCTGCGGGGTCGCAGCACCGACTACCGTCTCGACCCGCGCGCCCTGTCCGCCGTGGCCATTCCGGTGCTCGCCATCCTTGCCGTGATCGTCCTGGCGCTGCTGTGGCTCGACATCACCGACCCGATCCGCCTGGGTTGACCGGTACCCTCGGAGGCTCGAACAGCCGCCGGCCCGTCCTGTGAGGACCCGTCCGTGATGACCGCCCTGCCGATCGTCGGCAACGCCGCCACACCGCCCGCCGAACCGTCGGGTCCGCAGCGGCGTGCAACCCGCACGATCCGGCTCGGCCCCCTCGAGGTCGGCAGCAGCGCCCCGATCACCGTGCAGACCATGACGGTCACCCCGACCCACGAGGTGGACCTCACCCTGCAGGCCATCGCCGCGTGTCAGGCCGCGGGCGCCGACATCGTGCGTGTCGCGGTCCCACGTCGCGAGGACGCAGAGGCCCTGGCCCGAATCGTCGAGCACGCACGCATCCCCGTCATCGCCGACATCCACTTCCAGTGGAAGTACGCGGTCATGGCCATCGAGGCCGGGTGCGCGGGCGTGCGCATCAACCCGGGCAACATCAGGCAGCACGACCGGGTTGCCCTGCTGGGACGGCTCGCATCCGAGGCCGGCGTGGCGATCCGCATCGGCGTGAACGGCGGCAGCCTCGAGCAGGCCATCCTCGACGAGTTCGGCGGTCCCACGCCCGAGGCGCTGGTGGAGTCCGCACTGCGTGAGGCGCGCCTGCTCGAGGACGTCGACTTCCACGACACCAAGATCTCGGTCAAGCACTCCGATCCGTGGATCATGATCCAGACCTACCGGCTGCTCGCCGCACGGAGCGACTACCCGCTGCACCTGGGCGTGACGGAGGCCGGTCCGCTGAAGACGGGATCGATCAAGTCCGCCGTGGGCATCGGGGCGCTGCTCGCCGAGGGCATCGGCGACACCATCCGCGTGTCCCTGTCCGCGGACCCCGTCGAGGAGGTCAAGGCCGGCATCGCGATCCTCGAGTCCCTGCACCTGCGCGAACGGGGCCTCGACGTCGTGTCGTGCCCGTCCTGTGGACGCGCGCAGGTCGACGTCTGGACGCTCGCCGAGGACGTGCAGAAGGGCCTGGAGGGCATCGAGGCGCCGCTGCGCGTGGCGGTCATGGGGTGTGTGGTCAACGGTCCCGGGGAGGCCCGCGAGGCCGATCTCGGGGTGGCCGCGGGCAACGGCAAGGGCGACATCATCCGCCGCGGGGAGAAGATCGCCACCGTGCGCGAGGAGGACATCGTCGAGGCGATGGTCCACTACGCCACCGAGATGGCCGCGGAGATCGCCGCGGAGCGTGGCGAGGGCGCACCGATCGTGGTCTGAGCGGCCTCGGTCCCATTCGGTGCGGTGTCCGGCGGGCGGCCCCACAGGGCCCCCTGCGGCTCTCGCGCGCCCGTGATACCTTCGATGACTGGCGGTGCGGGCCGTGCGACGGCCCGCATTGCGCGTTCGGCCGACATCCGTCGGATGCCCGCGACGGGCAGCGACCGGGTCCCGCCGGACGCGCCGGACGGCGGCACACGACGCTGCGGACCGGACCCGACAACGGACGTCCGACGCGGCGG
>JBBDIX010000086.1:0-11061 GCA_040880235.1 Nitriliruptoraceae bacterium | reverse complement strand
CGGTGGCTGCCTCGTCTACCTCGAACCCCTCGGCCCGCAGATAGGTGCTGACCAGGGAGCGGATCCGCTCCTCGTCGTCGACGACCAGCACTCGTTCCACTCTCATGCGGTCATGCTAGAAGCGCCGAGGCCGGGGTGTACGCCCCGGCCCCCGCGTGTGATCACTGGCGCGCAAGTTCGCTGCGGCGGCTCTCGAACTCGTCGTGGTCGATCTCACCCCGCGCGAACCGCTCCGCGAGGATCGTCAGTGCCTGATTGCCCGGTCGTCGCGCGGTCGGCCGGTTGATCGAGATCACCAGCCACACCGCGACGCCGAGCAGCGCCAGCCACACCAGTGACATCCACCACAGCCATGTCCCGAAACCCCACATCATCATGGACTCCTTCTCCGTCACGTCTGTCCTGGCACGTCACCGGTCGGTGACGTCAGCGGCGCGATCCCGTCGAACCCATCGGGCCCATCGACCCCGTCGGGCCCATCGACCCCATCGGGCCCATCGCGTCCTGGCCGAACCAGTCCGCCAGCCAGACACGCATCTGCATGATCTCGGCGTGCTGCGAGTCCCGGATCTGCTCGGCGAACGGGACCACCTCTGGTTGTTCGGCAAGGTCGCCGACGAGCAGTTGCTGCGACATCATCACCGCCGCCATGTGGTGGCCGACCATGTCCTCGAGGAACGCCTGATCAAGCTCCTCGCCGCTCAGACCGGTCAGATCGCGCATCATCGGCTCGTAGTGGACCGCCACGTCGCGTTCCGGGTACTCCTCCTCGAGCCACGTCTGCATCTGGGCCACCTCAGCAGACTGCGTGTCGATGATGTCCCGGGCGAAGGCCTCCATCTCCGGACGTTCCGTCCCTGCCAGCAGCAGCTCGGCAGAGGCGATTGCCTCCTCGTGGTGGGGGATCATGTGGGTGAGGTAGTCGAACTCGCTGTCGACGGTCAACATGTGGCCGGACATCCCCATCAGCATCGTCCCGGTGGCTCCGTGGTCACCCATCCGCTGACCGCTGCCCATGCCCGCAGCGCGGACTCCGGCGTGCCAACCCATCGCCCCGCCGGACCCGACGGGGCCGAACCCCGCCCCCGCCCCGGCTTCACCCCGGTGTGCAAACCCAGCGGGGCCGCCCAACGCGACAGCGGCGACCGGGATCGCCACCAGACCGACGATGGCCACCACGAGCAGGATCTTCTTCACACTCTGCGACATCGTGCACGTCCTCTCGGTTTCATCGTTCGGTGCATGTCTGCACAGTGAACGACCTGCGTGTGAAGCCCCCTGGACCGCCCCCGTGAAGATCATGTGAAGCGGCGCCAACCGGCGGCGGCAGCCGCGGACCGGCATCGAGGTGCGCCCTCTCGGTGCCATGACGTGTGGACGACCGGATCGGGCGAGATCCTGCAACAGGGGTCTCGCGGTCGCGCTGAGGACCGACAGGGCTGATTCGCCATCGGCACCGATTGGTTGTAGCGTCGAACCATGTGGGAAGAACCCGAGCAGACAGCCGCGGCGCTGCAGAACCGTGTCGTGGCGTTCGTGCGAGCGTTCGGGCTTCACCGGCCAGAACAGACCCCCTGCGGTGCGCAGATCCCGGTCTCTCAGGCGCACGCGATCAGCGTGCTTGCCGCCGAGGGTGCGTTGTCACAGAAGGAGCTGGCCCGCCGCCTGGAGCTGACCAAGTCGACCGTGAGTCGGCTCGTCGGCCAGCTGGAGCAGCGTGGCCTGATCGTGCAACGTGCCGACGACACGGATGCCAGACGCCGTCTGGTCGAGCTGACCACCACCGGACATGACACCGCAGTGGAGATCGCCGAGCTGCGCCGAGCGCGACTCGCCCGGCTGCTCCGACGCATACCCGAAGATGACCGAACCGGGGTGCTCGACGCCCTGGACACCCTGATCGAGGCTGCCCATGACACGAACGACTGAGCGGCACACCCACCGCAGCCTGCGCACCGTCGCGGGGCTTCTGGGCGGCGTCCTGGCCGCCGTGGCCCTGGCCGCCTGCGCGAGCGAGGCCGATGCCTCGGCCGATCACCAGGCCGACGTGGCCGAGCGCGGCAGCCAGGTGATGCCGTTCGACCTCGACGCCACGACCCACCGCTTCGCGTCGACCGAGACAGGGCTGGTCCAGACGATCACCGCCCACGACCCCGACGACGGTGAGCAGATCGCGTTGATCCGCGAGCATCTCGAGGAGGAAGCGGCCCGGTTCGCCCAAGGTGATCTCGACGACCCGGCGACCATCCACGGCGATGACATGCCGGGTCTGGCGGATCTCCGTAGCGGCGCCACCGACATCGACATCGAGTTCGAGACCCGCGACGACGGTGCCCGGCTGACCTACACCACCGAGGACCCCGAGCTCGTCGAGGCCCTGCACCAGTGGGGCGCGGCCCAGGTGTCCGACCACGGCGACCACGCCGAGCAGGCAAGCTGACGGCCGTCACCCGGAAGAGAGCGACGCCTACCACCTGCACCTGCGGATGCAGAGATGACACTCCAGACACTGCACGGCTGCGTCCCGTGACGATCTTGCCGTTCCGCTGTTCAGGCGAGCCTGTCCCCCCAACTCGTACGGCGTTTCGCGAGTGGGTGAGGAGAGGTGACGACAGGTTCCGTCGGGCAGCGATGGGCGTGTTGGCACGTCCGCGGAAACGCTCAACGCGGGGACCATCGCGCGGCGAACGGAGTCGCACAGATGCACGGGTTCCGCAGACACCATGGGAACCGTGCGGTGTCAGGCGGTCTGGTCTGGGGTGTGGGCGTCACTGGCAACGGTGGCCTCGAGCCGCACAAGCGGACCCTCGGCGAACAGCCCGTCTGGCACCTCGACACCCACCGCACGCCACGCCGCCGGCGGGATGCCGACGTCCGCGACCACCAGGTCGCCGATGAACGGCTGGGCGACCGGCTGACGCAGGGACACCACCGGCAGTCCGGATGCGATGGTGACGTCGACGGTCAGGCACGTGCCCCGCAGTCCCCCGTCGGCCGCGATCCCACTGGGCAGGTCCAGTGCGACGATCCGCACCGCGTGCTCACGCAGCCAGTCACCCACCAGCCCCGGCAGGTCACGCAACGGCGGCTGGGCCCCGATGCCGAGCATCGCGTCGATCACCACGTCCCCGGGATCGACGTCTGCGAACGTCGTGTCCTCGGTCACGGCCTGCACGGTCACCTGCGCGTCTCGCAGGACGTGGGTCTGGTCGACCAGTCGCGGGTGCCCGACCGTCATCGCGGTGACGTGCGCACCGGCGGAGGCGAGCAGCCGCGCTGCGGCCAGACCCCCGATGCCGTTGCTCGACGGTCCGGCGAGCACGGTGACCCGGCGTCCGGCGAGCGAGCCGTCACACAGCAGCCGGGCCGCGCGCGTCAGTGCCCGACCGGCGTGCTCGCCCCGCACCCGCCCGTCGACCCCACGGGCGTCCAGCCACGCGCGTACCGCGCGGACCTGTTCGACGGTGACGTGGGTGACCTGGTCCTGTGGTCGTGAAGGCACGCCGACGTCGAGCACCTCGCGGCGGCGCCACTGCGGGGTCGCGTCCCACGGGCGCACCACGTCCGCGTCCGGCAGCTGGTCGGGCGCACGCCCGCCGGTCCAGTCCTCGACCGCGACGTCGAGCAGCACCGTGAGCACCCGTGCGGTCGCGCCCCACAACACGTCGTCGTCGAGCTGCCACGCCCACGACGCCCCGCCCGAGGTGGCATCGACCCGCCGCTGTCGCTCGAGGGTGCACAGGTCGGCGACGGGCACCCGCAGGATCTGCTCGACCTCCCAGGGGTTCTCGCTCAGCTCGTGCGGGCGCACCCAGCGGGCGACCACCGGCACGACCCAGAACCGTGACGGCGGGATGTAGAAGCGGGTGCCGATCCCGACGACCTCGACGCTGTCGGAGTCGAGTCCGACCTCCTCCTGGGCCTCGCGAAGCGCGGCCTGTTCGACCGTCTCTCCGGGGTCGATGCGGCCACCGGGGAACGACACCTGCCCCGGGTGTGACCGCAGGTCGCGGCGTCGGCGGGTCAGCACGATCCGGGGACCCTCGGCGGTGTCCTCGACCAGCACGAGCACCGCACCGGCGCGGGCGGCCGGGGGTGGACGGCGGTCCTCCGGCGGAACGTCGTCGAGCAGCGCGATCAGGCGCGGCCAGAAGCGCTCCGGCTCGAATCGTGGATCCATCCGCTGCCCGTCCGTCGTCGGTCCCGTGGCGTCAGGCCGGCCTGTCGAGGCTGGCGGCCAGCCCGTCCAGCCCGTCGGCCTCGCTGACGACCACCTCGTCGAACCCTCCGGCGTCGACGATCGCGTGGAGCACGAGCGCGCCGGCGTGGATGACGTCCTCGCGGCCGGGCTGCACGCAGCCCATCGTCGCACGTGCGGCCGCGTCGAGTCCGACGAGTCGCTCGGTCAGCGCGGCCAGTGCGGCGCGGGGCATGCGCGTGCCGTGGATGCGTGTCTCGTCGTAGTGGTCGAGTCCGAGGTGGATGGCCGCGATCGTGGTGGCCGTGCCCGCCACCGCCACGAGCGAACGTGCACCGGTGAGGTCCGCTCCCCCGGCACTCAGCACCTCGCGCATGCGCGCGACCTGCGTGTCGACCTCGGTCCGGGCGGCAGCAAGTTCGTCAGGCGTGGCCGGGTCGGACGCCAGACACCGCTCGGTCAGCCGGACGCACCCGACCTGCAGAGACACCGACGCGACGACCGCGTCGCGTGCGTCGCCGACGATCACCTCGGTCGAGCCGCCGCCGACGTCGACCACCGCGGCGGGTCGTGCCACGTCCACCGCGCCGAGGGCGCCGCGGAAGGCGAGCAGGGCCTCCTGGTCACCCGACAGGACCTCGACGTCGATGCCGGTGCAGTCGCGCACCGCGTGGACGAACCGGTCGCGGTCCGCCGCGTCACGTACGGCGGAGGTCGCGCCGATGCGCATGCGGTCGTCGACCCCGAGTTCGAGCGCAGTGCGTCGGAAGTCAGCGATCACGTCGAGGGTGTGTTCGAACGTCTGCGGGTCGAACCGCCCGGTGCGGTCGACGCCGCGGGCGAGGCGGGTGATCTCCATGCGGCGGGTGACCCGCACCCCGTCGGCGTCGAGCACGAGCAGACGTACCGAGTTGCTGCCGACGTCGATGGCGGCACGCGACCCGGTCACGACGCGTCGCCGTCAGGGTCGTCAGAGCCGTCAGCGTCGTCGGGGTCATCCACGCAGGGGGCGGGACAGGCCATCGGCAGTGCGTGGTCGATCACCCACGCGCCGATGGGGTTGTCGCCGGTGGCGAGGTGGTGGGCGGCGTGCACGTGCAGACACTTGATGTGTCGCGGCATGCCACCACTGCCCGGAGCACCCGGCAGCGGTTCCCCCAGTGTGTCGCGAAAGGCGACGTACCGGTCGTGGGATGCGGCGTAGTCGCGGGCGAGGTCGGGATCGGAGTCCAGACGTTCGTTGAGACCGACCATCGCGTGGTCGGCCTCGAGCGTTCCCACGCGGGAACGCAGCAGCGGACACGTCAGCCAGAACGACGTGGGGAACGGGGTGCCGTCGTCGAGTCGGGGATCGACCCGCACGACGGTGGGCAGGTCGTGCACACATCGGTGCACGACGGCCGGCGAGCCGCGCGCCGGCCGGCCGATCTGGGCGGACACGACGGCGGTCGTGTGCGCATCGGCGGGTTCGGCGGCGCGGGCCTGCTCGTAGGAGGCGTGTGGGTCGGGGTGTACGGCGTCGACCGTCACGTCCCGACGCGACCACGCTTCTGGCGACGGGCCTCGCCCTGGATCATCTGCGACTTGTGCATGAACCGGCGAAGACGCTTGTTGAAGTCCTTGTCCAGCTTCGAACGCAGGTTGGGGACCTCTTCGTCCTGCCACTCGGGATCTGCCCGCTTGATGGACAGGTCGACCTTGCCGTCCTCCTTGATGTCGAGGACCTTCACGTCGACCTCGTCACCCTCGGCGAGGTAGGCGTAGATGTTCTCGACGAAGTCCGAGTCGACCTCGGAGACGTGCACCAGTCCGGTGACGGCGCCGTGCTCCTCGGTCTCGATCTCGACGAACGCGCCGTACTCCTCCAGGCGGACGACCTTGCCCTTGACGATCTCTCCTACCAGTTCGACCAACTCCTCTCGGTGCTCGGTTCCCCTCCGGCACCGCGTGGCCACGCGCTCAGCGTGACGGGACGGTGACGCCCAGCGGTCCGCGGTCGCGCCAGTTCGACGTCGTGCGGAGCCGGTTCGGGGATCGGGTGACGTGCACCCGTGATGCACACGGTACGGCAGCAGTGGCGCATGGGGCAACCTCTCCGTGCGGCCGAGGACGACCGTGGTGCCGCCGTCGCCGTGGCGCCGCCGGGAGGATCAACCGAGGCCGAGCACTCCGGAGACCAGGCGCCACACCTGCTCGTGCAGGGGCGCTTGTTCGACCGCCGACTCGTCGACGTCGAACGCCTCGAGGGACTCGTCGGCCGGGTCCTCGGCGACCTCGTCGGTGTCGGGTGGGATGATGCGGTAGACGACCTCGCCGGGGCGCGCGAAACCCTGCTGTTCCCGGGCGAGCAGTTCGAGGTGTTCCGGGTCGTGCAGGTCGTCGACCCGCTGCTCCAGGCGCGCGACCTCGTCGGCGAGCACCTGGTCCTTGACCTCGAGCACCTCCACGCGCGCCTGCGCGTCGAGGTATCTCTGTGCCGGCGACATCAGCAGCATCCCGGCCACGGCCAGCGACACGACGACCGCGAGGATCAGCGGCCGGTCCCCACGAAACGGCGCCGTGACGGCCGCGGCGACCCACCTCAGCGGGCGGGGCGCGGTGCGTCGCGGGCGGGTTGACACGGGTTCAGGCTCCCTGTCGGAAGGTGGACAGGCCGGCGTAGCGTGCGTCGTCGCCCAGCTGTTCCTCGATGCGCAGCAGCTGGTTGTACTTCGCGACCCGGTCACTGCGGGCCGGGGCACCGGTCTTGATCTGCCCGGCGTTGCACGCCACGGCCAGATCGGCGATCGTCGTGTCCTCGGTCTCGCCGGACCGATGCGAGATCATCGTCGACCAGTTGGCGCGCTGGGCGAGCGCGATCGCGTCGAGGGTCTCCGTGAGCGTGCCGATCTGGTTGACCTTCACGAGCACGCTGTTGGCGGCACGCTCCTCGATGGCGCGGGCGACCAGTCGCGGGTTGGTCACCAGCAGGTCGTCGCCGACCACCTGGACCCGGTCGCCGATGCGTGCGGTCAGGCGCGCGAAGCCGTCCCAGTCGTCCTCGTCGAGTCCGTCCTCGATCGACACGATCGGGTACCGGTCGACCAGATCGGCCCACAGATCGATCATCTCGTCACTGGACAGCTCTCGGCCCTCACCCCGCAGGTGGTAGGTGCCGTCCTCGCAGAACTCGCTCGCGGCCGGATCGAGTGCGATGACGACGTCGCGTCCCGGTTCGTGTCCGGCGACCTGGATGGCCTCCATGAGCAGGTCGAGCGCCTCGGTGTTCGACGACAGGTTGGGCGCGAACCCGCCCTCGTCGCCGAGTGCGGTGGCCAGTCCCCGGTCGTGGAGCACCGTGCGCAGGTGGTGGTAGGTCTCGGTGCCCATGCGCAGTGCCTCGCGGAAGCTCGGCGCGCCGGTCGGCACGATCATGAACTCCTGGAAGTCCACGTTGGAGTCGGCGTGGCTGCCGCCGTTGAGCACGTTCATGCACGGGGCCGGCAGGACGTGGGCGTTGGGGCCACCGAGGTAGGCGTACAGCGGCAGTCCGTGGCTCGCCGCGGCGGCACGCGCGACGGCGAGCGACACGCCGAGGATCGCGTTCGCGCCGAGTTCTCCCTTGTTGTCGGTCCCGTCGAGGTCGAGCAGCAGCGCGTCGACATGTCGCTGACGGCTCGCGTCCTGACCGGTCAGCACCGGGGCGATGCGGTCGTTGACGTTGTCGACCGCCTGTTCGACGCCCTTGCCCATCCACCGGGTCTGGTCGCCGTCACGCAGTTCCACGGCCTCTGATGCGCCGGTGGAGGCGCCCGACGGCACCGCGGCCCGTCCCAGGGCGCCGTCCGCGAGGTCGACGTCGACCTCGACGGTCGGATTGCCCCGGCTGTCGAGGATCTGTCGGGCGTGTATCCGCTGGATCGCCGGATTCTGCACGTTGCGCACCTCTGAGGACCGGGGAGGACGGTGTGCAGGAGGCCGTCGCCCTGCACGGGTCCGACGGCGCGGCGCCGCACGGACCGTGCGACGGTACGCCACGGGTCGCGCGCTTCCCAACAGGCGCCACACCCGCCACGTATGCGCCAGGAGCATCCTGCGGGCAGATCGTCAGGTGTCGGCGTCGAGTTCCCAGACCCGGCGGGCCGCGCCGACCGCGGCCGCACCGAGCAGCGCGCCGGTGAACAGTCCGCCCACCCGACGGGTCGTCAGCATCCCCAGCAGGGCTCCGACGGCCGCGCCACCACCAACCCACGCCGCATCCACCGGGAACGGCGGCTGGTCGTCTCTCCAGGACGACGCCTCACCACCGACGTCCCAGCCGTCGAGCACATCGGCTTCGTCGGGTTCGTCGGGGGCGTCCACACCGTCGAACTGGTCCGCCGTCAGCGACGTCGCACAGCCGGGACAGGCCTGCGGACCGCCCCCGAGCGACGTCACGAAGGCCGCGCTCAGGAACCTGGCGCAGCTCGGGCACTGTGCGGGCGCCATGGCGGCCTCCGGATCCTCGTCGCGCGGGTGCTCCGCATGCACGATCAACTCGTGCGTGCGACCCCGACGATCGTAACGTCCGTGGGGCGTCGTGGGCCATGTCGATTCGGTCAGGCCTCCCCGGCTCGCTCTGCGAGTTCACCGGAGACACGTGCGCGAAACCCGTCGGCCCAACGTCTGACGGCGGCCTCGAGATCGACGCCATGTGCGTCGGCGAGTTCGACCATCGCCGCCACGAACTCCCCGAGGATCCGCTCGACGTCGTCACGGTCGACGTCGGCAGCGGGGGCGGTCGCTGCCTCCAGCTGCTCGAGTCCGGCACGCAGGCGCACGGCCGGGGTGCGCTCGGAGAGTGCGACGTGACGTCGGGCACGACGGTGCAGGCGATCGACCAGCTGCAGCGCAGGCATCGCGAGGGGCACCCCGTCGAACACGTCGTCGCGGTCCTTCTCTGCGTCCTTCAGCTGATCCCAGCGTTCCTGCACGTCGCCCGCGGTCTCTGCATCGCCGTCAGCGAAGACGTGCGGATGCCGGCGGACGAGCTTGTCGACGATCCCCCGGGCGACGTCGTCGATGGCGAAGGCGCGACGTTCCGCGGCCAGGTGCGCGTGGAACACGACCTGCAGCAGCACGTCCCCGAGTTCCTCGACGAGATCCTCGTCGTCGTCACGCTCGATGGCGTCGACGAGTTCGTAGGTCTCTTCCACGAGGTGGTGCACGAGCGACCGGTGGTCCTGTTCGAGGTCCCACGGGCACCCGTCGTCAGGATCACGCAGGCGACCCATCACCTCGACGAGGCGGACGAACTCGGTGCCTGCGGGCTGCGGGGCGAAGAAGACGAGTTCGATCTCCGCGTCGGCGTCCGCCGCCATGCCGGCCACGGCCCCGGCGAGCCCGTGGTCGTCGGGACCGAGGAGGAACACCGCCGGAGCATCTGGCGGGCAGTGCGCGAGCAGGGCCTTCGCGAGACGCCGATCCTCGGGCGAACCGGGCCGTGACAGGTCGAGATCGGACCGATCGAGGGTCGCGGGTTCGAGCACGGTCAGGTCGAGACCGGCCGCGTGGAGCGAGGGCGCGGAGGGATGCGCGTCGGCGTCACGGACGTACACGACGTCGGCGAGTGCCAACGCGTCCCATGCCTGAAACGGGAGCAGGCCGGGCAGCGCATCGGACGACTCGACGAGCACGACCCGCCGCGTCGCCCGATCCGAGGCGTCCATCACTGGCCGCCGGTGCCCGCCCCGTCCGGCGAACCGGTTCCCACCTGGTCCTCCGCGACGACCTGCGCGGTGTCGGGATCCCACACGCCCAGACCCGGCGCGATCTCCACCTCGGCGTCGCGGAACGCGGACTCGATGAGGGTGCCCAGCTCCGCACCCACGGCCTGGTCGCGCTGCTGCGGACCGAGGTCTTCGGGTGCGGTCACCGTCTCGTCCGTGACCTCGATCACGTGGAAGCCGAACTGCGTCTCGATGGGGCCGACGACCTCGCCGATCGACGACGTCCACGCGGCCTCGTCGAACTCGGGCACGTAGGCGCCTCGGCTCGCGGGCCCGAGTACCCCACCCCGGACGGCAGATCCCTCGTCGGTCGAGTGTTCCTCGGCCAGGGCCGCGAAGTCGCCTCCCTGGGCAAGCTCGTCGACGATCTCATCGGCCTCGTCCTGGGTGGCCACGAGGATGTGGCGCACCGTGCGCTGCTCGAGTGGACCTGCCTCGGCGACGAGTCCGTCGCGGATGTGCTCGGCCCGCAGCTGCGTGGGCAGGAACACCTCGAGGAACAGGGCCGAGGTGAGACCGGACCGGCTCAGCGCCTGCTCGAAGTCCTCCGCGCCTCCCTGCCGCTCCACCTCGGCGTCGTACAGCTCCTGCACCGCGTCATCGTCCGCGACGTAGTCGTAGGACTCCGCGAGCTCGGCGATGATCTGCGCCTGGATGAGCAGTCCGAGCACCTGGTGCTGGACGGGCGCGATCAGCGCGGCGCGCTCGTCTGCGTCCATCTCGCTGGGGTCAACGGGGTTGGCGTCGACGACGGCGTCCACGGCGTCGTCCAGCTGGCTGCGCGGGATGTCCACGCCGTTCACCGTTGCTGCGGCGCCCGTCGCGGTGGCATCGTCTCCACAGGCAGCGAGCACGAGCACGAGGGACGCCAGCAGGGCGGCCAGACGGTTGGGATGAGAACGCAACGGAGCTCCGAACGAAGGGGTTGACGGCTGCGGCGGCGGGATCGGCACCCGTGCACAGGCGGCAATTCCGCACTGCATCGCACACCGGAAGACGCCCGGCTCCGCGCAGTCGCTGAGTCTATCGCCACCAACGTGGCCATTGGCCGCCACCCGGCCACCTCCGGGACGTCACCCACCTCGACCTTCCGGGGCGCCTGTCGCGCAACGCCTA
>JBBDIX010000085.1:0-11151 GCA_040880235.1 Nitriliruptoraceae bacterium | reverse complement strand
CGTATCGACGACCTCATGAACCAGGTGGACTCGCGATTCCACCTCGTCCACCTCGCGGCACGACGTGCGCGCGAGGTGAACAACTACTTCGCGCACCTTGGCGAGGGCCTCGGGCAGTTCGTCCCGCCGCTGGTGTCGACCGAGACGAACAAGCCGCTGTCGATTGCCCTGGAGGAGATCTCCCTGGGCAAGATCATCGCTGCGGAGCCTCGTGAGATCGTCACGGAGGACCCGCTGGCGTTCATCGACGAGTCCGAAGAGGGTGACGCAGAGGCCTGATCGGCCCGCGCGGATCTCAGGAGGCACCCGGTGCGTTCCGACTCGTCTCCCGGGGACACCGGGACCCTGTCCGGCCTGCGCATCCTGCTGGGTGTGACCGGCGGGATCGGCGCGTACAAGGCGGCGCTGCTCGCTCGCCTGCTCGTCGGCCACGGGGCCGTGGTCGACGCGGTGCTGACCCGAGGGGCCACCCACTTCGTCGGCGCAGCGACCTTCGAGGGCATCACCGGCCGTCCGGTGCGCACGGAGGTCTGGGACGGCGTCGCGGACGACACCCACGTCGAACTGGGCCGTCGTGCCGATGCCGTGCTCGTGTACCCGGTCACGGCCCACACGATCGCACGTCTGGCGTCCGGCCTGGCCGACGACCTGCTGACCTCCACCGTGCTCGTGGCGCGGTGTCCGATCCTGCTCGCCCCGGCGATGCACACCGAGATGTGGACCCATCCGGCGACGGTCGACAACGTCGCGCGGCTCGTGGCCCGTGGTGTGCGCCTGGTCGGACCCGACGACGGACCGCTGATGGGCGGCGACCGGGGTGTGGGCCGGCTCGTCGAACCCGACGTCGCCGTCGCTCGACTCATCGAGTGCCTCGAGACGCACGAACCGGCGTCGGACAGACCCCTGCGGGGCGTCCACGTGCTCGTGACCGCCGGTGGAACCCGCGAACCCATCGACACCGTGCGCTTCATCGGGAATCGGTCGTCCGGCCGCATGGGGTTCGCTGTGGCACGTGCCGCCGTTCGCCGCGGCGCACGGGTCACCGTGGTCGCCGGCCCCTCCGACGTTCCGACGCCGCTCGGGATGGAGCGCATCGACGTCACCACCGCCGCGGAGATGCGCGAGGTCGTCATGGACCTCGCGACGGAGGTCGACGTGGTCGTCAAGGCCGCCGCGGTCGCCGACTTCCGCCCCGTGGCCGCCGCAGATCACAAGCTCAAGAAGGACGACGGCCCCCCCGTCATCGAACTCGTGCCCACGTCCGACATCCTCGCCGAACTCGGGGAACGGCGCGGGGACGCACGCCGTCCGCTGCTCGTCGGCTTCGCCGCGGAGACCGACAACGTCCAGGCCAACGCCTTCGCGAAGCTCGAACGCAAACGGGCCGACCTGCTGGTGGTCAATGACGTGTCTCGCCCGGACATCGGGTTCGAGGTGGACACCAACGAGGTCGCCTTCGTGGACGCGGATGGGTGGCGAGACGTCCCACGAGACACCAAGGCCGCGATCGGTGAGCGCATCGCGGACGAGATCGTGGCGCGACTCGCACGTTCGTGACGTTGGCACCGCCCTCCACACGAGGCAGGTCGACGAACCACTAGCATCGGCGCCCGTCCAACCGCTGCGCGCGTTCCCGCCGTTGCGGCCCCCACCGCAGGAGTCATCGACATGCCCCGGACGCTGTTCACCTCGGAGTCCGTGACCGAGGGACACCCCGACAAGATGGCGGATCAGATCTCCGACTCGATCCTCGATGCCGTGCTCGAGGATGATCCTCGCGGCCGGGTGGCCTGCGAGACACTGGTGACGACCGGACAGGTCATCGTGGCAGGGGAGATCTCCACGACCACGTACGTCGACATCCCGCGGATCGTGCGCGACACGGTGCTGAGCATCGGGTACGACTCACACGACGTCGGGTTCGACGGCAACACGTGTGGCGTGTCGGTGTCGATCGACGAACAGTCGCCCGACATCGCCATGGGAGTGGACACGGCCTACGAGTCACGCATCGGCGCCGACGAGGATCCGTACGCGCTGCAGGGTGCGGGCGACCAGGGGATGATGTTCGGCTACGCGACCGACGAGACCCCGCAGCTCATGCCGCTGCCGATCCACCTCGCACACCGGATGGCCGAGCGACTGGCCGCGGTACGTCGGTCGGGGGACATCTCCTACCTGCGCCCCGACGGCAAGACGCAGGTCACGGTCGCCTACGAGGACGGCGTGCCACGCGCGGTGACCGCCGTGGTCGTCTCCACCCAGCATCGAGCGGAGATCGACCTCGACACACTGCTGCGACCCGACATCGAGGAACACGTCATCCGGCCCCTGCTCGCTGACGTCGAGCACGACGACCTGACGGTGTACGTGAACCCCACGGGACGTTTCGAGGTGGGGGGCCCGGTCGCCGACGCCGGACTGACCGGCCGCAAGGTCATCGTCGACACCTACGGTGGCATGGCACGGCACGGCGGCGGCGCGTTCTCCGGCAAGGACCCGTCGAAGGTGGACCGTTCCGGGGCGTACGCGGCCCGGTGGGTGGCGAAGAACATCGTCGCGGCCGGCCTCGCGCGGCGTGCCGAACTCCAGGTCGCCTACGCGATCGGGGTCTCGACCCCGGTGTCGATGGCCCTGGACACCTTCGGGACCGAACAGGCAGACCCCGAGGCCATCCTCGCCGGCGTGCGCGAGGTCTTCGACCTGCGGCCCGGAGCGATCATCGACGCGCTGGACCTTCGCCGCCCCGGCTACCGCACCACGGCGGCCTATGGCCACTTCGGCCGCGAGGGTGACCGGTTCACCTGGGAACGGACCGACCGTGCCGACACGCTCCGAGACGCCGTCGGCGCCTGACCGGCGCATCGCGCGGGTCGTCGTCGAGGTCGAACCCTTCCACCTCGACCGGCCCTTCGACTACCTCGTCGGGGACCACGCGGACCTGCGGGTCGGGCAACGCGTCCAGGTCTCGTTCGCCGGGCGCCGCGTGCGGGGCCTGGTCGTTGACGTCGCCGACACGTCCGACGTGCCGGCGGAGCGTCTGCGACCCCTCACACGCGTGCTCGGGCCGCACGTGTGGGCTCGTCCGGACGAGATCGAGGTGCTGCGCTGGGCCGCGACACGGTTCGGAGCGCCCGTCGCCGACGTCGTGCGCCATGCACTGCCCGCCCGAACCGTCGACGTCGAACGTCGCGCGGCGGCTGCCGGTTGGTTCCCCGTCGCAACCCGACCGGACTGGCCCGTCGACGACACCCCGGACGTGTCGTCCTGGGAGGTCTACGGCGACGCGGGCCGCGGTCTGCTCGATGACGTGGGCAGCGGTCGGGGGTCCGTCTGGTGGCGTCCGCTGGCGGGTGAACAGGTCGGCGACCGCCTCGTCGAGCTGGCCCGACGGACCCTCGCGGGAGGTCGTGACGTGCTGGTCGTCGTGCCCGATCGCGGGTCCTCGGTCGGTCGGGCGATCGTCGCTGGTCTCGGCGACCTGGTGGCCGACCTGCGCCCGGGGCCGTCGCCACGGGTGCACTACGGCCAGTGGCTGCGTGCCCGGTGTGGTGCGGCCCGCGTGGTGGTCGGGGAGCGCAGCGCAGCCTTCGCACCCCTGGACCGGCTGGGACTCGCCGTCGTGGTCGACGAGGCGAACCCGGCGCACAAGGAACGACGCAGTCCACGCCACCATGCCCGGGACGTGGTCCTCGAACGGGCGCGACGCGCCGGTGCCGTGGGCCTGGTGGTCGGCACGGTGCCGTCGGCGATCGGATGGGACCTGCTCCGGAGGCGCCGGCTGGCGCCCGTCGTCGCGCCGCGTCGAGCTGAACGCGACGCACGCCCGAGATTCGTGCTGGCCGACTGGGATCGACAACCGTCTGCGCGGCTGTCCCGTGAGGCCATGCGTGCCCTCGAACAGGCCGCCGAGGCGGGCACCCACGGGGTGGTGCTGTCGGTCCGTCGCGGGGAGGGTCGGGCGATGGTGTGCTCGCGGTGTGGACACCGGTTCGCGTGTCCGACGTGCGCGACGAGCCTCGTGGTGCGTGACGACCGTCTGGCCTGTGAGGGGTGCGGGTGGTCGACGTCCCGTCGGATCCGGTGCGGGGACTGTGGCGGCGACCTGGTGCCATTGGCGGCCGGGACCGAGCGCATCGCCCATGAACTGCGCCGTGGTCTGGACGTCGAGGTGGCCGAACTCGAGGGCTACGACGCTCCTGCGCCCGACCCGCCGTCGGTTCTGGTGATGACCCGGGGGTCGGTCATGGACGCGCCCCCGGGCCCGATCGGGGCGGTGGTGCTGCCCGATCTCGACGCCCTGCTGCTGCGCCCGACCCTCGACGCGGCGGAGGACACCCTTCGCCTGGCGATGGCGGTCGCCTCGTGGGCGTCGCCCCGGAGCACGACGTTCGACGCGCCGGTGGTGGTGCAGACCCAGCGCCCCGAGCATCCCGTGATCGACGCACTGCTGCGCTGGGATCCAGGCGCGTTCTGGCGACACGAGGCGCCGCTTCGCGAACCCCTGCGGTTCCCGCCGGCCGCGCAGGCGATCCGTGTGGAGGTCGCCGGGGATGCGGCGTTGCGCGTGCAGGAGATCCGCGCGTCCCTTGCCGACGGAGACGACGTGCTCGGTCCGATCCCCGAAGGATCACGACACCGGTTCCTCGTGCGATGCGACGACCGGACTCGCACCCTGGAGGCCCTCGTGCCCCTGCGCTCCGTGTGGAGCCGGGACGGCGTCGAGGTGCGGATCGACGTGGACCCCGTCGGCGGCCTGTAGGACCGCGACGTACCCTCGCTGCTCCACCAGACCAGGAGGACGCGGTGGGGCTGCTGGAGATCCGCATGTTCGGGGACCCCGTCCTGCGGCAGCGTGCCCGTACCGTCGACGACTTCGACGGCCACCTCCGACGCCTCGCCGACGACATGCTCGAGACCATGCGCGAGGCGGAGGGTGTGGGGCTCGCGGCGAACCAGGTCGGGGTGCTCAAGCGCCTCTTCACCTGGGAGTCCCACGACGAGGACACGGTGTCAGGGGGCGCGGTCGTCAACCCGGTGCTCGTCGACGCGTCGGAGGACCTGCAGGACGGCGACGAGGGCTGCCTGTCCCTTCCCGGTCTGTTCTACCCGTTGCAGCGCCCACTGCGTGTCGAGGTACGTCACCAGGACCTCGACGGCGAGGAGCACACCGTCCAGTTCGAGGGGCACCTCGCGCGGGTCTGGCTGCACGAGATGGACCACCTCGATGGCGTGCTGTTCATCGACCACCTCGCCGCCCACGACCGCCGCGCAGCGACGGAGGCCATGCGCGTGCGACGCCTCGAGGAGGGGTTGGACCGGGGTGGATCGCGGCCGGGAAGCCTGCTCTTCGGCGGCATGGGCTGATCATGCGGATCGGATTCCTCGGGACGCCCGAGGTTGCGGTGGTCGCGCTGCGACGCCTCGTCGAGGATCCTCGGATCGACGTCGAGGTCGTCGTCACGAACCCCGACCGTCCCGCAGGTCGCGGTCGACGCCTGGTGGCATCCGCCGTGAAGGTCGAGGCCGAGGCCCGGGCCATCGACGTGCTCCAACCCGACCGTGCGCGCGACCTCCTCCCGGAGCTCGGCCCACGTGGACTCGATGCCTGTGCGGTGGTCGCGTACGGCTCGATCCTGCCGGCCGAGGTGCTCGCGGCGACACGACTGGGTTTCGTCAACCTGCACTTCTCCCTGCTCCCGCGGTGGCGAGGGGCCGCACCGGTGCAGCATGCGCTGCGCGCGGGGGACACGACCACCGGGGTCACGGTGTTCCGGCTCGACGAGGGCATGGACACCGGCCCGATCCTTCGACAGCGCTCGGTGGCGATCAGCGAGGACGATGACGCGGGTTCGCTGCTCGACCGACTGGCGACGATCGGCGCGGACGAACTCGCCGATGCACTGGTCGACCTCGACGCGGGCGTCGTACCGGTGTCCCAGCCGGAGGCGGGGGTGACGCTGGCGCCGCGGATCGAACGTGCCGACGTGGTGATCGACTGGACGCGGCCTGCCATGGAGATCTCACGCCTGGTCCGCAGTGCGGCGCCACGGCCGGGTGCGACCACGTCGTTTCGTGGTGAGGGTCTGCGGGTGCTGTCCGCGGTCGACGCGGACGCACAGGACTCGTCGACGGGCGCCTCTCCGGAGGCCCTCGTGCCCGGTTCGATCGTCGAGCGCACCCGGGGCCAGCTCGCCGTCGCGTGTGGGGACGGACGCGTGCTCGACCTTCTGCGCGTGCAGGTCGCAGGGCGCCGCGTGGTGGGCGTGAACGCATTCCTCAATGGTCACGACCCGCAGCGCGGCGAGGTTCTGGGCTGCGGTTCCGAGGGCGACCGATGACCGACGATGCTGCAGGAGTGCAGGCGCGCCGCGCGGCGCTCATGGCGATCCGTGCCGTGGAGGTCGACGAACGCTGGTCCAACGTCGCGGTCCGTGACGCGGTGGCGGAGCTGCACGAGGCCAGGGACCGTGCGTTCGCCAGCAACCTGGCCTACGAGACGCTGCGGTGGAAGGGCACCGTGGACCGAGTGCTCGGGCAACTGGTGCGCCGATCGCTCGACGACATCGAGACGGACCTGCTGCTCGTGCTTCGACTGGGCGCGACACAGGTGCTGCGGTCACGGGTCGAGCCGCGTGCAGCGGTCGACACCTCGGTGCGGCTCGCTCGGGAGGTGGTGCCCGAGGCGCGGGCCGACGGCGCTGCGGGATTCGTCAACGGTGTGCTGCGCACGCTGGTGCGCGGGGGCGACCCGATCGTGGCCGGCATCGAGGACGAGGCGGAGCGGCTCGCCCACGTGACCGGGCATCCCCGCTGGATCGTCGACGGCCTGGTCACGATGCACGGGCTCGACCGCACGGAACGGATCCTTGCGGCGGACAACGACGCGCCAGGGGTGACGCTGCGCGTCAACCGTGACGTGGACGGACTCGTCGAGGAACTGGTCGCGCAGGGCGTGTCGGCCACCCGAGGCATCACGCCGTGGTCGGTCCGCGCACCCGGCGTCGACCCCGGCAGGCTCGAGGCGGTGCGTACGGGCCGGGCCGTGGTCCAGGACGAGGCCTCGCAGCTCGTCGTGGAGGCCACGGGCGTGCGATCGGGAGATCGCGTGCTCGACCTGTGCGCAGGCCCGGGGGGCAAGGCGACGCTGCTCGCGCTCGTTGCCGGGACTGAGGGTCGGGTGACCGCCGTGGAGTCGAACGCTCGCCGAGCAGCGATGGTCGAGGACTCGGCACGGTTGCAGGGCCTCGCGGTGGACGTCCACGTGGCCGACGCGGGCGAGGTGGCGCTGGGCGACCACGACGTCGTCCTGCTCGATGCGCCCTGCACGGGGCTCGGTACGGGCCGACGACGGCCCGAGGTCCGTTGGCGCCGCCATCCGACGGACGTCGAAGAACTCGCGACCCTGCAGCGTCGCCTGCTCGATGCGGCCGCTCGACACGTGGCACCGGGAGGGCGGCTCGTCTACTCGGTGTGCACGTGGACCGCTCCAGAGACCGTCGAGGTGGCCGACCGACACCTTCCGGGCCTCGAACGCGAGGACCGGGTCCAGCTCCTGCCCGACGAGCACGCGACCGACGGGATGTTCATCGCCCGGTGGTCACGGGCCGCCACCAGCGGAACACGGTGATCGTCACCCGTTAGCATCGAACGTGGCAGGAGGACGCCCTTCATGTGGGAGACCCGCATCGCACCGTCGATCCTGTCGGCGGACTTCTCCCGTCTGGCGGACGAGATCGCCACCGTCGCCGACGACGTGGACATGATCCACGTCGACGTCATGGACGGTCACTACGTCCCCAACATCACCCTCGGTCCACCGATCGTGCGTTCGATCCGGCCCACCACTGACCGTCTGCTCGACTGCCACCTCATGATCATGGACCCGCGGACCTACGCGCCGCAGTTCCTGGAGGCCGGGGCAGAGTCGGTCACGTTCCATCCCGAGGTCGACGACGACCCGCTCTCCCTGGTGCACGACCTGCACGAACGAGGGGGACTGGTCGGGGTCGCGATCAGGCCGGCACACCCGGTGTCCATGGTCGACGAACTGCTCGCGGACGTGGACATGCTGCTGGTGATGACCGTCGAGCCGGGATTCGGGGGGCAGGCGCTCATCCCCGACGCGCTCTCCAAGGTCACCGAGGCCGTCCGGCTGCGTGACGAACGTGGCCTGCGATTCAGGATCCAGGTGGACGGCGGGATCGCTCGTGGCACCATCGACGCGGCCGCCCGGGCCGGGGCGGACACGTTCGTCGCCGGATCCGCGGTGTTCGGCGGCGAGGACCGTGGTGCCCGCTGCCGCGAGCTGCACGCCCTCGCCGAGGCGGCGCAGGCGGACCGGAGATGACCCGGGTCCTGGTCGTCGACGACGATGACGACATCCGCACCGTCGTGCGCATCGTGCTCGAACTCGAGGGCATGGAGGTGGTCACGGCGTGCGACGGCGTCGAGGGACTCGAGGTCGCCCACGCACAGCGACCAGACGCCGTGCTGCTCGACGTCAGCATGCCGCGCATGGACGGCATGCAGATGCTGGCGACGCTCCGTGAGGATGCCTCGCTCGCCCACCTGCCGGTGCTGATGCTGACGGCGCGGGCCGAGACCGACGACGCCGTCGATGCCCTGCGGGCCGGCGCCGACGATCACATCGCCAAGCCGTTCGATCCCCGGGTCCTCACGGCTCGCATCGAGGCCGTGGTTCGGCGGGGCAGTCAGCAGCGCGCACTCAACCCCCTGACCGGACTGCCGGGCAACGAGTCGATCCAGGCCGAGCTCGCTCGTCGGGTGGCGGCTCGGGAGTCCGCCGCGCTGTTGTACGTGGACATCGACGGCTTCAAGCCCTACAACGACCACTACGGGTTCCTGCGAGGCGACGAGGTCCTCCGGATGCTCGGGGAACTGCTGGCCCGGGTGGCGGAGGAGTCGGACCAGGCGTTCGTCGGACACGTCGGAGGGGACGACTTCGTGCTCATCGTGGCCCCGGAGGCCGCCGACGAGGTGGCTCGCCGGGTGTGTGAGAGCTTCGACGAGCAGGTGGGCGACCGGTACGACGCGGCCGACCGCGCACGCGGGGGGATCGAGATCACGGACCGGACCGGGACCGCTCACAGCTTCGGGTTCCTCACCCTGTCGATCGGGATCGCGGCGAGTTGGGAGGGGTCGGCAACCCACGTGGCGGAACTCGTCTCTGCGGCGACCGAGGTCAAGCAGTACGTCAAGCATCGGGTGCAGACCAGGTCGTCCTGGGCCCATGATCGCCGGCAGACCACGGTGTGAGGACGCACGCGTGCCGCCCCGCGGTCTGCACCGTTTCCCTCGGGCGTGCGCGCGACACGGGTGACCGCCGCTAGCGTCCCGTGACGCAGCGAGCCCATCTGGGAGTCATCCTCCGTGCCCGTCGTCGCCCACTCGTCACTGCCCACGTTCGCGGAACTCCGCGCACGGGGTGAACAGATCGTGACCCTGGACGACGCTCTGCGGCAGGACATCCGAGAACTGCACATCGGCCTGCTCAACATGATGCCTGATGCAGCGCTGCGGGTGACCGAGCACCAGTACATGCGCCTGCTGGGCAGCGCGAACCAGATCGTGCAGATCTACGTGCACCCGTTCACGGTGCCCGGCCTGGCTCGCACGGCCCCGACGCAGGCCTACATCGACGAGCACTACGAGACGTTCGACCAGCTGCGTGAGGAAGGTCTGGACGGACTGATCATCTCCGGCGCCAACGTCACGAATCCAAGCCTCGACCTGGAGGCGTTCTGGGACCCGCTGCGCGCGGTGGTGGAGTGGGCGTCGGAGAACGTGACCTCCGTGCTGTGCTCGTGTCTCGCGACCCACGCGCTCGTGCAGCTCCAGCACGGGGTCCATCGGCGTCCGCTGCTCGGCAAGCGGTGGGGCGTGTTCGAACATCGTGCCGTCGACACGAGTCACCCGTTGCTGCACGGGACCAACACCCGCTTCGACGTACCGCACTCGCGCTGGAACGAGGTGACCTCGGCGCAGTTGCGCGGGGCGGGCCTCCGCGTGCTGATCGAGAGCTCCGAGGGGGACTTCCACCTGGGGACGAGTGGCGACGGCGTGCGGATGGTGTTCCTCCAGGGACACCCAGAGTACGACGCCAACAGTCTGCTCAAGGAGTACAAGCGCGAACTGGAGCGCTACCTGCACGGCGCGCTCGACGCGATCCCGCCGATGCCCGAGCACTACCTGCGGCCCGAACCGTCGCGACTCGTGCGGGACCATCTCGAGGTGGCCATCGCCGCCGTGCAGCGCGGCGCGCCGGCACCACCGTTTCCCGAGGCGCAGGTGAACCCCTGGCTCGACGACACGTGGAGCGACACCGGAAAGGCCATCTTCAACAACTGGCTGGGGCTCATCTACCGCCTCACGCACGTGCAGCGGGGTGTCGCGTTCATGCCGGGGATCGATCCCGGTGATCCGCTCGCCTCGTTGCGCTGATCCCACGGACGCCCGACCGACACCCACCTGACCGACCCCGACCCGTCACACCACGACCGAAGGATGACCCGTGCACCCGGAGACACTCGCCGTACATGCAGGACAGACACCCGACCCCACCACGAAGTCGGTCGCCACGCCGATCTACCAGACGGTCGCGTACGCGTTCGACGACGCCCAGCACGGCGCGGACCTGTTCAACCTCGCCGTCGAGGGCAACATCTACACGCGGATCATGAACCCGACGCAGGACGTGCTGGAGAAGCGCGTCGCCGCGCTCGAGGGAGGCATCGCGGCGCTCGCGACCAGTGCGGGCAGCGCGGCGATCAACTACTCGATCCTGACCATCGCGCAGGCCGGCAACAACGTGGTGTCGGTTCCCCAGCTGTACGGAGGCACCTACACGCTGTTCGCCCACATGCTTCCGGCCCAGGGCATCGACGTGCGCTTCGCCGCCGACGACAGCGCCGAGGCGCTCGAACGCCTCATCGACGAGAAGACCGTTGCCGTGTACGCCGAGACGATCGGCAACCCTGCCGGCAACATCCCCGACATCGAGGCGATCGCCGACATGGCGCACTCCCACGGGGTGCCGCTGATCGTCGACAGCACGGTGCCGACCCCGGCGCTGATGCAGCCGATCCAGTGGGGCGCGGACATCGTCGTGCACTCGCTGACCAAGTACAT
>JBBDIX010000084.1:52195-64519 GCA_040880235.1 Nitriliruptoraceae bacterium | reverse complement strand
CGGCGCTCGCCGCGTGCGATGTGGTCGGGGCGAACGTCACGGTGCCGCACAAGTCAGCCGTCCTGGCGTGCTGCGACACGTTGACCGAGGACGCTCGTGTCGTCGGTGCCGTGAACACCCTGACCTTCGACGATGCCGGCGTCCACGGGGACAACACCGACGTGGCGGGCATCCTCGACGACTGGGCTCGATCCCTCGACGGTCGGACGCTCCAACGCGTCGTCGTGTTCGGCACGGGAGGTGCGGCTCGTGCCGCCGTGGTGGCCGGTGCGCGCCGCGGCGCACGCGTGGACGTGGTGGGGCGGCGGACAGAGGCCGCAGAGGCACTCGCGCGGCTCGCCGTCACGTGCGGTGCACCGACGGCGGCGGGGCACGGACTGGAGGGATCCGAACACGACATGCTCGGCGCCATCGGATCGGCGGACGTGGTGGTCAACGCGACGCCGCTGGGCATGGCGAACGATGTCCTGCCGGATCCCTTCCAGCACCTCACCGCCGGACAGGTCGCGCACGATCTCGTCTACGTGCCGCGCCACACGCCGTTCCTGCAGGCCGCCGCGGCACGTGGAGCCGACACGCTCGGAGGTATCGGCATGCTCGTCGGCCAGGCCGCGCGGAGTCTGGAGCGATGGACGGGTTGCACGGCCCCCGTCGAGGTGATGCGTGCCGCGGCAGACGTCGCCCTGGCCGCGTCGGAGGATCGCGCGTGAGTGAGACGCGCGCTGAGCGGCTCGCCGATGCGCTCGACGTGTTCCTCCGGGCCTGTCCCGAGGTCGAGGCGCTCGCGGTGTCGTCGGGAGACGGGCTGCCGATGGTCACGGCCCTTCCGGCCGGCATGGACGAGGACCACGTCTCGGCCGTGATGGCCTCACTGCTCGCGCTGGCGGAGCGCACGTGCACAGCCGTCGATCGCGGGCGCCTGCGTCTGCTGTGGCTGGAGGCCGACGAGGGCGGCGTGTGCCTCATGGCGGCGGGGCGCAGGGCGGTGCTGGCCGCGGTCGTCGACGTGGATGCCAAGGCGGGCATGATCCTCCACGAGATGCGCCGCGCCGCGTCGAGGATCGGTGAGGCGCTCGACGAGGTGACGGAACGCGCCGGCTCGGGCGACCAGTGAACCCGCCACGATCCCACGACGAGGATGCGGTCCGGCTGCTCGTTGCGGGTCCGTTCGATGTCGGCAAGACGACGCTGCTGCGGACGCTGTCGGGGGATCGCGCCGTTACCACGGAACGGTCCGTGTCCGCCGCGGGGGACCCCTTCGTGCGTCGCGCTTCGCGGGACGCGGTGGCGGACGCCGCCGGGAGTGGGTCGACGACCGTTGCGATGGAGTTCACGCGCATCACCACCGACGTCGGGGTCGCCGCCGTGTTCGGGTCACCTGGCCAGCGACGCTTCTCGTTCATGTGGGACCTGCTGGCACGTGGCGCCCAGGCATGGATCCTGCTCGTCGACGGCACGCGACCCGACACCGTGTCGGAGGCTGTGGAGATCCACCGAGCCGTGTCGTCAGGCGGCCGCCCCGGGGTCGTGGGCGTCAATCGGGCGCGTGCGACCCCGACCCTGCTCGAACGTGTGCGCGGAGAACTCGGTCTGGACGGGGACGTCGAGGTCATGGACGTCGACGTCCGCGACCTCACCCAGGCGCTCGCCCTCGTGGGTCGGGCCATCCGTCGCGCCCGACCTGTGGTGGACGGCGCGGGGAGTCGGGTGTCCGACGCGGACCGACCGCATGGCTGATCTCGTGCTGCCCGCCGGCCTGCTGGGTGTGTTCGCGGCGCTGCTGGGACTCGTCGGTGGGTCCTTCGCCAACGTGTGCATCCACCGCTGGCCGGACGGGGGAGCGGTCTCGAACCCTCGTCGTTCCCGGTGCCCCGAGTGCCACGCCCACATCTGGGGACGCGACAACGTCCCGGTCATCTCGTGGATCCTCCTGCGCGGGCACTGTCGCGACTGCGGCGCTCCGATCTCCGTGCGTTACCCGGTCGTGGAGATCGTCATGGCCGCGGCGTTCGTCGCGACCACGGTGGTGTGGGGCCCATCGCCGGCGCTGCCCGCGATGCTGGTGCTCGTGTGGGCACTGGTGGTCGCCTCGGCCATCGATCTTCGGTGGCAGATCATCCCCAACGTCCTCACGCTGCGCCTGCCGCTGGTACTGCTGCCCCTGGTGGTGTTCGCGGCCGTGGTCGCCGGGACGCCGACGCGTCTGGGGGCCGTTGCGGCGTACGGGCTTGGTGTTCCGCTCGCCATGGTGGTGTTCTCCGAGGTGTTCCGCCTGGTGCGGGGACAGGCGGGCATCGGCATGGGGGACGTGAAGCTCGTGGTGTCGATCGCGATGGTCACCGGACTGCTGGGTGGGTGGTTCGTGGTCGTGTTCGCCTATGCCTCCGTGCTCATCGCCGTGGCGGTTGCGCTCGGGTTGCTCCTCGCGGGGCGTGCACGGCTCGCCACGCGCATCCCGTTCGGGCCCTACCTTGCGGCGGGCGCCCTGTGCTCCCTGCTCGTGGGTCCCCGACTGCAGGCGTGGATCGGGCCGGCGTTCGGATTCTGACCGAGACGCCGAGCGCCGACCGTTGCGTCCTCGACGACCGATGCCACAGCGCCGTGCGCGGTGCGAGCGCACGGGCGAGCAGGTTCGCCCTATCGTGCGGCAGACGACCGACACGACGAGCAGCGGAGCGGATCGATGGGCAGATCTGCACTGGGCATCGATGTCGGCACGCGGACCATCACGGTGGCGCAGGTCCGCTCGTCTCGGGGGGCGTGGACCGTCACGAACTTCGGCGGCGTCGAGCTTCCCGAGGGCGCCGTGGTGCGGGGTGAGGTCGTGGACGTGGACATGGTGTCCTCGGCGCTCACCAGCCTGTTGTCGAGCGCCGGGATCCGGCACCGTGCCGGTTGGCTGGGCGTGGGCCACCGACATGCGGTACTGCGGGCCGTCGACCTGCCACCGACCGACGACGAGGGTCGAGGGTCGATGCTGCGCCGGGTCTCGGACGGTCGGCTGCCGTTCGCGGTGGAGGACGCCGTGCTCGACGTCCACCTCCTCGATGATCGTCCCGACGACCCGGGACGTCGCGGGCTGCTCGTCGCCGTGCATCGTCGGGTCGTGTCGGCCCTGCTCGAGGTGGTCGATCGTGCCGGCGTTCGACCACTCGGCGTCGACCTCAATGGATTCGCGGTGCTGCGCGCGCTCGTCGAGGCAGGCGGTGACGGCGAACGCCTCACCGTCGACGTCGGTGCCGGGGTGACGACACTCGTCGTGCACCGGGGCCGCGTCCCGTCCGGCGTGGAGACGATCGAAACCGGAGGCGACGAGATCACCCGCGCGCTGATCGAGTCGCTGGAGCTCGACGTCGCCAGCGCCGAGTCCGCCAAGCGTGCGACGATCATCGGGCAGGCGTCGGGGGTCACCGATCGGATCGTCACCGAACGGGTCAACCGGGTGATCGAGGACATCGGGCGTACGTTCGACCGGATGCGAGCGGACGGCGTGGGTCGTCGTGTCGTCGACGTGATCGTGACCGGGGGCACGGCGCAGATGCAGGGGTTCGCGCGCCGGCTGGGGACGGCGCTGGGTCTGCCGATCCGCGTGGGCAATCCGTTCGACCGGCTCGCGACCCGTCGCACCGTCTACGGGCCCGAGGAGCTCACGCAGCTCGGTCCCTCGCTCGCGTCGGCCATCGGCCTCGCCGGCGGCGGGCTTGACTGAGGCGGGGCGCACCGGTCGGCGCCGTGTCGACCGTTACCCTGCGCGGACCACGTCCGTCGGTCTGGTGGTCCAGGGAGCCTGCGCTGGTGACACGACTTCGATTCCTCACGTCGGGTGAGTCGCACGGCCCTGCGCTGGTCGCCACGCTGGAGGGGTTGCCAGCCGGCGTGCCCGTGTCCTCCGCGATGCTGTCTCGCCAGCTCGCTCGCCGCCGTGTGGGTCACGGCCGATCACCCCGGATGGACTTCGAGGTCGACAGCCTCGAGGTCCTTGCGGGCGTCCGTCACGGGCGCACGCTCGGATCGCCGGTGACGGTCGTCATCCACAACACCGAGTGGCCGAAGTGGGTCGACGCGATGGACCCGGAACCGCGCGACGACCTGCGCGAGGTGGAGGCGACGGGACGCGGCACGCCACTCACCCGACCTCGTCCCGGACACGCGGACCTCGTGGGGGCCATCAAGTATGGCTATGCCGACGTACGGGACGCCCTCGAACGCGCATCGGCGCGGGAGACGGCGGCCCGAGTAGCCGTGGGAACGGTCGCCTCCAGCCTGCTCGAACAGGTGGGCATCGGCGTCCTGTCCCACGTGGTCGACATCGGTGGGGTGGTCCTGTCCGACGACCTGGTACGACCCGGACTCGCGGACCTGGCGGCGATCGACGCGTCGCCCGTACGGTGCATCGACGAGTCGACCGGGCAGCGCATGCAGGCGCGCATCGACGAGGCCCATGCCGGCAACGACACGCTCGGCGGGGTGATCGAGGTGCTCGTCCACGGGTTGCCTCCAGGGCTGGGCAGTCACGTGCACTGGGACCGCAAGCTCGACGCCCGGTTGGCGGCAGCGTGCCTGTCGGTGCAGGCCATGAAGGGGGTCGAGTTCGGCGACGGGTTCCGACTGGCCCAGACGCCGGGAAGTCTCGCGCACGATGAGATCGTGCATGGTGACGACGGGTATGAGCGCCTCACCGACCGTGCGGGTGGGGTCGAGGCCGGCATGTCGACCGGCCAGCCTCTGCGCCTGCGCGTGGCGATGAAGCCGCTGTCGAGCCTGACCCGACCGCTGCGCACCGTCGACATGGCGTCACACGAACCTGCCGAGGCGATCACCCAGCGCTCCGACACCTGTGCGGTGCCGCGGGCCGGGGTGGTGCTTGAACACGTCGTCGCGTTCGAGATCGCCGATGCGCTGCTGGAGAAGACGGGAGGCGACACCGTGGACGAGGTCCGTCGGAACCTCGCGGCCTACCTCGACGACGTCGCCCGTCGATGATGAGTCGGTCGATCTGCCTGACGGGCATGATGGGGTCGGGAAAGTCCACCGTGGGGCGTCTGGTGGCCGATCGCCTCGGACGTCGGATCGCGGACACGGACACGGAACTCTGCCGCTGGACCGGCGTGCAGGTGTCCGATCTGTTCGCGCAGCATGGGGAGTCGGGGTTCCGGGAACTCGAGCGCACCGTGGTGGTCGAGCTCGCACGACACGATGACCTGGTGATCGCTCTGGGGGGCGGAACGCTGCTCGACGACGTCAACGTCGACGCACTGCGCACCTCGGGAGTGGTCGTGCTGCTCGACGTGCCGGTGGAGGTGCTCGCCGAGCGACTCGCGGTCGAGGCCGAGACGCGTCCCCTTTTGGCCGACGCGACGCCGGACGAACGGCAGGATCGGCTGCGATCACTGTTCGAGCAGCGCCGGCAGCGGTACGAGGCGGCCAGCGTCGCGCGGTTCGACGCAGCCAGGCCGCCCGGGGACGTCGCCGAGGACATCGTGCAGTGGGCGGTGTCGTGTGGCGACGTGCTGACGCCCTCCGAACATGAACAGGTCACGCCATGACCAGGTCCGAACCCGTCTCCATCGAGGTGTCCCTCGCGGATCGTTCCTACCCGGTGCTGGTCGGCCGGGGTCTGTTGGATCGGCCGGACAGCTACGCGGCGGTCCCGACGGGCGTGCGTCGTGCACTGGTCGTCACCCAGGCGCCGGTGGTGGCTGCGGGTCACGTCGAACCGGTCGAGGTCGCGCTGCAGGCACGGGGAATCGACGTCGTCCGCCACGAACTGCCCGATGGCGAGATCGCCAAGGTCACCGACGTGCTGCACGGGACCTGGTGTGCTGCCGCAGCCGCCGGGTTGGGTCGCGGCGACCTGGTGGTGGCGGTGGGTGGCGGCGTGGTCGGGGACCTCGCCGGTTTCGCCGCGGCCACGTGGAACCGTGGAGTCGCCGTGCTGCAGGTTCCCACGACGCTGCTCGCCCAGGTGGATGCCGCGATCGGGGGCAAGACGGGCATCAACCTTCCCGACGGCAAGAACCTCGTCGGCGCGTTCTGGCAGCCGGTCGCGGTCGTGTGTGACGTGTCGGCCCTGACGACGCTGTCGCCCAGGCTCCGCACCGAGGGGTTGGGTGAGGTCGTCAAGTACGGGCTCATACGGGATCCGCGCATCCTGGAACTCATCGAGGGCCGCCTCGACGACCTGCAGGCAGGCGACACCTCCCTGCTGGAGGATCTGGTTCGTCGTTCGGTCGCCGTCAAGGCCGACGTCGTCTCTGGGGACGAGACCGAACAGGGCGCACGTGCGCACCTCAACCTGGGTCACACGTTCGGCCACGTGATCGAGGCCCTCACCGGGTACGAACAGGTGCTCCATGGTGAGGCCGTGGCGATGGGCACGGTCGTCGCCCTGCGGCTCGGTGTGCGACTTGGCCACACTCCCGGCCACGTCGCAGCGCGGGGGGAGGCGGTCCTGCACAGCGTGGGCCTGCCGACCCGCCCGCCGCGGCTGGCCCGCGAGCGCGTCTGGGAGTTCATGGCGCGAGACAAGAAGGCATCGGTCGACGGCATTCGATTCGTGGTGCTCGATGATCTCGCGCGACCGATCGTGGTGACGCCACCTCGGTCGGTGGTGGACGCGGTCCTCGACGAGATCGCTGCTGCTGGGTGACGCCTCGGCGCCGCGGGTGATGCCGCTGGCCGTGGTCTGACGCGGGGCGATCTCCTGCGACGGCCGGTAGAGTTGCGCCATGCCTGGACCACGCACCGCACCCGCACCCGTCATCGAGCCCGACACACGTCCGGCTCCCACCACGGGTGACGGAGACCATGACCGGTTCGCGCACTACGTCTCACGTCGGGAACTCGACCGTGCGCGTCGCAAGGGCACCGCGGTCACCGCGCTGTGTGGAAAACGGTGGATCCCCGACGCCGATCCGACCCGCTTCCCGATGTGTCCGACGTGCTCGGAACTCGCTGGCGAGATGCTCTCGCGGAGCCTCGAGAGCTGATTGGGTCGGTGACGTCTCGCGTCGGCCCAGGACCTGACGCCCGTGCGGAGGCGACGTGACTCGGAGGAACCGTGGGCTCATCCTGGACCTCGACGGGGTCGTGACCGATACCGCAGAACTCCACTTCCATGCCTGGGCACGTCTGGCGGCAGACGAGGGCCTCGCGTTCGAACGCGACGCCAACGAACGGCTCCGGGGCCTGTCGCGTGCCGACTCCCTGCGAGCGATCCTCGGTGACCGCGAGGTGACTCCCATGGCGTTCGAACGGATGCTGGACGACAAGAACCGCCACTACGTCACGTCGCTGGCGGGGCTGTCCGGTGCAGACCTGCTGCCCGGCGCGGCGGCACTGGTGGCCGACGCCCGTACCCGGGGCTGGCGGCTGGCCATCGGGTCGTCGTCGCGCAACGCCCCCGAGGTCCTCCGACGGCTCGGTCTGTTCGACGCGTTCGACGCAATCGCGGACGGCAACACCGTGACGGTTGCCAAACCCGCTCCGGACGTGTTCCTGGCCGCCGCCCGCATGCTCGGGGTCGATCCCGAGCGGTGCGTCGTGGTGGAGGACGCCGCGTCGGGCGTGGACGCCGGACTGGCCGCAGGGATGGCCGTCGTCGGCACGGGCCCACCCGACCGGGTCGGACATGCGCACGTCTGCGTTGCCACGACCGCTGACGTCGATCTCGATGTGCTGGAACGACTGGTCGAGGAGCAGGGATGAACCTGGATCGAGTGCGCCGGGCCCTGCAGACCGGGGATCGGGCGCGTCACCGCATCGCTGACGGTCGCACGATCGACGGCGTCATGCTCCTGTTGGCCGCCGCAACCGGACTGGGTACGGGCGTGTTCGCCTGGCTGCTGTTGTCGCTGATCGAGCTGGTCGTGCACACCGCCTGGTCGGATCCGCTCCCGCGCTGGCAGATCGTCGCCGTGCCCACCCTCGGCGCACTGGTGGTGGGCCTGCTCACGGCCCGACTGGTCCCGGAGGCCCGAGGAGGTGGGGTCGTCACGACCATGGAGTCACTCGCGCTGCGGGGGGGACGCCTGCGAGCACGGGTGCCACTCGCCGCCACGGCCACGACGGGTGTGGCGCTGGGCACGGGGTCGTCCGGGGGTCCCGAGGGTCCGATCGTGCTCATCGGCGGAGCCATTGGATCGCTGCTGGCTCGGCTGGTTCCCGTCGGAGAGGATCGCACCCGTTCCCTGGTCGCTGCCGGGGCCGCTGCGGGCATCGGGGCGTCGTTCAACGCCCCGATCGGGGGCATGCTGTTCGCGATCGAGCTGCTGCTCGGCGGCATGCGACGTGCCGGGTCCCTGCAGGTGGTCGTGGTCGCGGCGGTGGTCGCGTCCGTGACGGCTCGTCAGCTCGTCGGCGAGGCGCTCACCTTTCGTCCGACGTTCGGGCTCGGACTCGCCGCGCCTCGCGAACTGCTCCTGTACGCGGCGCTCGGCGCTGCTGCCGCGGTGGCCGCGGCAGGCTTCCGGAACGGTCTGCGGATCAGTCGTCGGGTGTTCTCTCGAGTGGAGACGTTCGTCGGGCGCCCACTGTCGGTCGCGCTCGGGGGCCTGTGTGTGGGACTCATCGCGCTGGTGTTCCCCCAGGTGCTCGGCGATGGGTCGTCCCTGCCCGCCATCGACGGTCGCAGCGATCCGATCCAGGCGATGCTCGAGGGTGAACTGGGAGCGGGATGGATCGGGGCGGGTCTGCTGCTCGCGCTCGCGGTGGCCAAGATCCTGGCGACCAGTGCCTCCAAGGGACCGGGAACGTCGGTCGGGATCTTCGCCCCGACCCTGTTCACCGGGGCGGCGCTCGGTGGAGCGTTCGGCCTGGCGGCTGCAGAGCTCTTCGGCCCAGAGGTCCAGCCGGCGGCGTTCGCACTCGTCGGCATGGCGGCGGTCCTCGCGGCCACGGCACGGGCCCCGCTCACCGCGATCCTGATCGTGTTCGAACTGACCGGCAGCTACGGGCTCGTGTTGCCGTTGATGGTCGCGGTCGGTGTGGCCATCTCCGTGGAGGAGATCCGCGGCACGTCGTCGATCTACGTCGAGGACCTGCGGGAGAAGGGCGTCCTCTACGGCACCACCGAGGACCTCGACGTCCTGCAGACCGTCGAGGTCTCGGAGGTGATGACCCCGGACCACCCGACCGTGCACGAGTCGATGCTGGTCTCGGAGCTGGATCCGTACTTTCATGCGACCGGCAGTCACGGGTTCGCCGTCGTCGACGACGACGGTCGGCTGGTGGGGATGGTCTCTCGCGCCGACGTCGAACGTGAGGGCCGCACGGTCGGTGAGGTGTGCACACGTCGGGTCGTCACGGTCGCTCCCGATGATCCGGTGTTCCGGGGCGTCCGCAGGATGGCGTCACTCGACGTGGGCCGGATTCCGGTCGTCGATCCTCGCACGCGCCGGGTGCTCGGGATGCTCCGTCGTGCGGACGTGGTGACCGCCTACCAGCGTGGCATCGAGCGGTCGGTCGGCGCCCAGCAACGTGGGCAGGCGGGACGTCTCCGTGACCTGACCGGCGTGCGGTTCGTCGAGTTCGTGCTCGACGACCGCGCTGCAGCGGTGGGGCAGAGCGTCGCCGAGGTCACCTGGCCGCCCAGGACCGTCGTGGCCAGTGTGCGGCGTCGAGGCCAGGTGGTCGTACCGACCGGGGACACCCGTTTCGAGGTTGGCGACGAACTCACCGTGCTCACCGCGGATGCGGACGCCGTTCGCGAGGCGCTCAACGAACCCGCTGATCCGGAGTCCCCGCCGGAACAACCGAACCCGCCGGACCCGCCGGACCCTCCGACGTCAGGCGTCGGCGACGGTCGGTGACGCGACCTGGGTGATCGATCCGTCATCGACGTCGAGCAGGTAGCCGCCGACGCGCAGACCCTCGGGTCGGTCGGGCCACACCAGCAGCCGTCGACAGTCGTGGTCGATGGCCTCGACCGGGTCGGTGAACGTGCCCCAGCTGTTGCCGAAGGGGGGCCGACCCATGAGCTCCTCCAGCCGACGGCTGATGGACCCGTCCGGGTCGTAGAGTCCGCAGCGCGTGTGGCCGAGGACCAGGACCGTGCGCGTACCCAGCACGTGCGTGGACAGGGTCAGCGACCGCAGCACGTCGTCGGTGACGCGCGCGCCAGCGGTGCGCAGGACGTGCGCATCGCCGAGCATGAGGCCGAGCGACGCGAACGCGTCGATCCGGCTGTCCATGCACGTGACGATCGCCAGCTGGCGCCGAGGCTCGACCGGGTGGGGCGCGTGGGTGCCCGAGGCCACGTACTCCCGGTTTGCCTGCTCGATCTCGTCGAAGATCATCGTGTGCACCTCGAGGATGTGTCGGGCGTGCTCAGTCCGCGTCGGCGTCATGGCGACGCCCGGCGATGCTGCGCATCAGGGTGTCGCGTTCTTCGAGCAGCACGCGGCGCAGGGGTCGCGGCAGGTCGTCCGACAGCCGCACGTCCACGCGCGTCACCAGCGCCTGCGAGGCGGCCCAGTGGGGAAAGGTTCCGGTCGAGAACTCGATCGCCCAGTCGAGCGACCGCTGTTCCCAGACGTCGTCGAGGACGTCGAGGTAGCGGTCCACGTACGGCGCCAGCACCTGCTCCTGGTCGATGCGGGCGAATCCGCTGATGAGGTGCCGCGACAGCGTGTGCGAGAGCTCCTCGGTGAGGAGCTGGTCCCACGCCTTCTGCTTCGCGGCGTCCGTGGGCTGGCTGGCGCGCGCCGTGGCTGCGTGTCGCGCGCCGAGGTCGGTCGGATCGCGCGCGAGCTCCTCGTCGATACGTGCGTCGTCGATGGCGCCGGTCTGCGCCAGACACGTCACCAGGTGCCAGCGCAGATCCGTGTCGACCTCCAGCCCGTCGACACGGAGGTCTCCGTCGAGCAGCCGTGCCACGGCGGCGAGGTGCCCCTGATCGGTCCCGGCGGCCGACGCCCAGTGTCGCACCCAGGCGAGCTGGAGATCGCTGCCGGGTTCGGCCGCCTCGACACGCGTGCTGGCCTGGTCGGCGAGTTGGGAGAGCAGGACCGCGCGATGGTCGGGTGCCGCGTAGCGTTCGACGGCCCCGATGGCGCGCAGCTGGAGTCGCTGCACCACACCGACGACGGTCTCGTGGTCGAGGTTCTCGCGGATCATCTCCACGAACCGCCGCGTGGGCATCCGCGCGTCGCGCACCATGTCCCACGCGGTGCTCCACACGAGTGCGCGCGGCAGGGGGTCGACGAAGGTGTGCAGGTCACGGACCACGGCCCGAGTGGTGTCGGCGTCGAGGCGAACCTTGGCGTAGGTCAGGTCGTCGTCGTTGAGCAGCAGGACATCACCGGCTCGGACCCCCGTGAGTGCGTCGACCGGGGTGCGTTCGCCCTCCACGTCCACCTCGACCCGTTCGCGACGCACGAGCCCGTCGCTGGTGCGGTCGTACACGCCCACGGCGATGCGGTGGCGTCGCAGTACCGGGGTGTGGTCGGGCAGTCCGGCCAGACCGGCCCATGTCGGCGCCTCGTCCCGCTGCTCGATCGCGACGCTCGCGTAGTTCGTCCCGTCGAGCTGGATTCGCGGGACGAGTTCGTTGACGCCGGTCGTCAGCAGCCACTCGTCACGCCACGCTTCGAGGTCGCGACCGCTCGCACGTTCCAGGGCGGCCAGGAAGTCCGCGAGGTCCGTGTTGTCCCAGGCGTGGTCCGCGAAGTACTGGCGGCACCCGGCGAAGAACTCGTCCTGACCGACCCAGGCCACCAGTTGACGCAGCACCGACGCACCCTTGGCGTACGTGATCCCGTCGAAGTTCTGGTGGACGGACTCCACGTCGGGCATGTCGTCGGCAACCGGGTGGGTCGACGGAAGCTGGTCCTGCTGCTTCGCCCACGCCTTGAGCGCATCGAGGAACGTCACCCATGCCTGCGTCCAGCGTGTGCTCTCGATCAGGGCGAGCTGTGACATGAACGTCGCGAAGGACTCGTTGAGCCAGAGGTCGTCCCACCACCGCATGGTGACGAGGTCGCCGAACCACATGTGCGCCATCTCGTGCAGGATGGTCTCGGCGCGGCGTTCCCGTTGTGCGTCGGTCACCCGGGACCGGAAGACGTAGGCCTCGGAGAACGTCACGCACCCCGGGTTCTCCATGGCGCCAGCAGAGAACTCGGGCACGAACAGCTGGTCGTACTTCGAGAACGGATAGGGCTGGTCGAACACCGACTCGAAGAAGTCGAAGCCCTGACGCGTGACGTCAAGGATCTCGTCGGGGTCGAGGTGCTCGGCGAGCGAGCGCCGGACGTACAGGCCCAGTGGCAGTACGGAGCCGTCGTCACGGGTGTACTCGGCACTGGTCGCCGTGTAGTGCCCGGC
>JBBDIX010000084.1:45613-52185 GCA_040880235.1 Nitriliruptoraceae bacterium | reverse complement strand
CACCTGGCCCGTGACGTAGGTGCTCAGCAGCGGTGTGGTGGCGAACCGCCAGGTGCCGGCCGTCCCGTCGACGGGCCGATCGAGCACGTCGCCGTTGGAGATCACGACCCAGTCCGCGGGTGCCTCGACGGAGAGCGTGAAGCGCGTCTTGAGGTCGGGCTGGTCGAAGCAGGCGTACACCAGGTGGGCGTCGAACGGCTCGAACTGACTGTGCAGGTAGAGGCGGTCGTCAGACGGGTCGACGAAACGGTGCAGGCCGTTGCCCTCGTGCTGGTAGGCCATGCGTGCCTGCACGTGGAGGCGGTGCTCGCCCGGTTCGACGTGCCCGAGCAGCAGGCGGGTTGGTGCCACCGCGTCGGGGCCGAGCGGGGAACCGTCGAGTTCGACGCTGCGGACCTCGGCGGCAGTGAGGTCGACGAAGACCTCACCGGCCGTGCGGACCTCGAACACCAGGTCGGTGGTCGACCCGAAGGTGTCCGGGTCGTCGTCGATCTCGACGTGCACGCTGGTCATGACCTCGCCGACGAACAGCCGTCGCAGCCGGGCCTCGTCGCGTGTCAGGTTCTCACGTACTGCCTGTGGTCGGTTGGTCATGTCACCTCATCGACGTCGCGTCGGCCGGAAGGCTACGCGCCGTGTCGCGGCCCGGCGTCGACCATCCGGCGGTGGATCACTCGGCCATCTCGGCCAGGGGGTTGCCCTCGGCGCGCGCCTGTTCCAGCCGGCGGGCGAGTTCCTCGCGGCGACCGTCGTTGAGGCAGGTGCAGCCGACGGCGAACGTGGTGTAGTGACGAACGTCGAGCCGGTGGGTCGGACAGGCCGCAACCTCGAGTCGGGTGATCGGTTCCGTGCGGGTCATGATGACTCCTGCGCTCAGACGTTGAATCGGAAGTGGATGACGTCGCCGTCGACGACGACGTAGTCCTTGCCCTCGACACGCAGGCGCCCTGCATCACGTGCTGCTGCCTCGCTGCCGAGGCGGTCGTAGTCGTCGTACGAGATCACCTCGGCCCGGATGAAGCCCCGTTCGAAGTCGGTGTGGATCTCGCGTGCGGCGCGGGGCGCGGTCGAACCCACGGGGACCGTCCATGCCCGCGACTCCTTGGGTCCGGCCGTCAGGAAGGTGATGAGGCCGAGCAGCGTGTAGGCACGTTCGATGAGGCGTTCGAGTCCGCTGCGGGTCAGCCCGAGTTCCGACAGGTACTCGGTGCGCTCCTCGGCGTCGAGTCCGGCCAGCTCGGCCTCGACCTGTGCACAGATCACCACGACCTGTGCCTGCTGGGTCGCCGCGAGTGCCTCCACGCCGGCGACGTGGTCGTTGCCGTCGGGAAGGTCCGACTCGGCGACGTTCGCCGCGTACAGCACCGGCTTCGCGGTGAGCAGCGACAGTTCCCGGGAGAGCCCTGCGTCGAGTTCGCCGGGGAACGTGCGGGCCGGTTCGCCGGCGGCGAGGTGGTCGTTGAGGGCACGGACCTGGTCGCGTTCCCGGACGAGATCGGCCTCGCCACTCTTCGCCGAACGCTGGGCCCGGTCGAGGCGACGTTCGACGGACTCGAGGTCCTTGAGGATGAGCTCGGTGTCGAGGATCTCGATGTCGCGCAACGGGTCGACGCTGCCGTCCACGTGAATGACGTCCGGATCGTCGAAGCAGCGCACGACGTGGCAGATGGCGTCCACCTCGCGGATGTGTCCCAGGAACTGGTTGCCGAGGCCCTCGCCCTTCGATGCACCTGCGACGAGCCCGGCGATGTCGACGAACTCGATCGCCGTGGGCACCACACGCTCAGAGGCGTTGAGGGCGGCGAGCCGGTCGAGCCGTTGGTCGGGAACGCCGACCACGCCGATGTTGGGTTCGATGGTGCAGAACGGGAAGTTCGCGGCCTGCGCGCCCGCCTGGGACAGGGCGTTGAACAGGGTCGACTTGCCGACGTTGGGCAGTCCCACGAGCCCCACTCTGAGCATCGTCGATCCGCCTTCGTCGCCGCCGGGGTCCACGAGACGCCGGTTTCGCCTCGAGCGGCACGATCGTAGCCGCGTCGGTGAAACGCTAGGTTCGCCCCGGCCCGGCGCAGACGTGTCGCGGCAGGCGGGGCGGACGGGAGCCGACGCGGATGCGACTGGTCGTGGCGCGCTGTTCGGCGACCTACGCCGGGCGGCTGTCGTCCACGCTGACGTCGGCCGTGAGGCTGCTGATGGTCAAGGCCGATGGCTGTGTCGCGATCCACGCCGACGTCGGGGCCTACAAGCCCGTCAACTGGATGAATGCGCCCAACACCCTGCGCGAGGAACCGGGCCGGTGGACCGTCACCAGTCCGAAGGGTGAGGAGCTCGTCATCGAGATCGAGGAGATCCTGCAGGAGGTCGCCTGGGAACTCGACACCGAGCGGGGGTTGGTGCTCGACGGAGTCGAGCGAGAACTGCAGGAACTGTTGGCAGCCCACCCGCACCACCTCGAGGGAGGCCTGTCGCTCGTGCAGCGGGAGTTCCGAACCGATCTCGGACCGGTGGACCTGCTGTGCCGGGACGGTGACGGAGGCGCCGTGGCGGTGGAGATCAAGCGGATCGGGGAGATCGACGGCGTCGAACAGCTCACCCGGTACCTGGAGCGGATGAACCGTGATCCTCTGTTGCGTCCGGTTCGTGGCCTGTACGCCGCCACCCGGGTGAAGCCGCAGGCGCGTGTGCTTGCCGAGTCCCGGGGGATCGGGTGGGTCGAGATCGACCTCGCCAACCTTCGCGGGGAGGACGAGCCGCAGGCCCGCCTCTTCTGACGGACGATCAGGGTCGCGTGAGGTGACGCACGGCAGCCGCCACCGCGGCGGACAGGCCCGGGTCCGCGGTGATCGCCGGGTCGTCGGGCGTCACCCATCTCAGGTCAGGGGATTCGCCGGGCGCCGGTGCGAACGGTGCCGACGCGCTGGCCGTCACCACGAGCCGCAGGTCCAGGTGCCGATGACCGCGTGGGCCCGGATGATCGTCGACATGGACGAGCGCGGGTCCGCCCGGGAGATGGGTGACCGGCAGGCCGGACTCCTCGACGGTCTCACGTAATGCGGCGACGTCCACCGTCTCGCCGGATTCGACGTGCCCACCGGGCTGCAGCCACCGCTGGAGGCGACGATGCCGGTGGAGCAGGACGTGTCCCTGCGGGTCGATGACGATCGCCGACGCCGTGAGGTGCAGCGCGTGGTCCTGCTGGTCGAACGGGTCGTCACGCGCGTCGATCAGGTGCACCGCCGCGTCGACGGCCGCACGTTCGGCGGCGTCGTGGCACGGGTGATCCGTGAGGCGGGCACGCAGGGCCTGCAGGTCCATGGGGCCTCGTCGCTCAGCGGTCGAGCCCGACCTCGGCCAGCAGTTCGGCAGGGGACCGCCGCAGTCCGGTCACGAACGGTCCGAACTCGGCGAATCGTGCCGAGGCCTCGTCGTAGCGCAACCGGTACACGATCTCCTTGAGATCGCCCACGTCGTGGGCGAAGAGGGTGACCCCCCACTCCCAGTCGTCGATCCCGGTCGAACCCGCGACGAGCTGGACGACACGGCCGGTGAAGGCCCGGCCGCTGCGACCGTGGTCGTGCATGAGGCGCCGACGCTCGTCGAAGTCCAGTGAGAACCAGTTGTCGGCACCCTCGCGACGGTGGGACATCGGGTAGAAGCACGCGACCTCCCACGCCGGCATCTCCGGGTAGAGCTTGTCGTGCGTGTACTTCTGCATCCGCTCGGCGAACTCCTCGACCCGACGCCCGAGATCGGGTTCGGTCGTGCCCTTCGCTGCGAGTTCCTCGCGGTACTGCTCGGGCGTCGAGGTGTACTCACTGCCCTCGGTGAGCGACACGTACGACCACGACAGTTCGAGCGCCGGTGCCGCTGCGGCCAGCAGTTCGGTCTGCAGGGCGCGAAGTCGGGAGAGGTCGGCGTCGAGCGCCATGACCATGACGTCGGCCTTGTGGCCCAGCACGCTGAACAGGTGGAGCTGGGTGTCCTGCTGCCAGCGCTCGAGCAGGGTCCGCGTGTCGCGGATGGCCTGCGGGGAGAGCTGCGTGGCGGCGTGATGGTCGACGCGCAGGAACAGGTGCAGGACACCCATGCCCTCGGACGGGCGGACAGGATCCACGTGGCCTCCACGACTCGCGACGACGGTGACCGGCAGGCTACCGGTGCACCAGATCGCGCCCGGTCGCGCCGTCAGTCGTCCAGGATCTCCTTGCCGCGCACGGTGCCGTCCTCGGCGAGGTCGTACAGCAGCGGCACGCCCGTGCCCAGTTCGAGCGCGAGCACCTCGTCCTCGCTGAGCTCGTCGAGCTGCATCACGATCGAGCGGTTGGAGTTGCCGTGGGCGACGACCAGCACGTCCTTGCCCTGCGCGATGTCACCGAGGATGGCCCGGTCGAAGAATGGCAGGGTACGTGCGGCCGTGTTCTCCAGCGCCTCACCGTTCGGCGGTGGGGTGGAGAACGAGCGCCGCCAGATGCGGACCTGGTCCTCGCCGTACTCCTCGGCCGTGCGCTGCTTGTTCAGCCCCTGCAGGTCGCCATAGTGGCGTTCGTTGAGGGCCGGGTCACGGATGATCGGCACGACGTCACCCATGGTGTCCAGCATGATCCGCAGGGTCTCCTGCGCGCGGGTCAGTGCCGACGTGTAGGCGACGTCGAACGAGCGCCCGCTGAGGCGCTCCCCGGCTCGGCGGGCCTCGGCCTCACCCTTCAGGGTCAACGGCACGTCGACCCAGCCGGTGAAACGGTTCTCGAGGTTCCACAGGGACTGACCGTGGCGGACGATGGCGAGTGTGGGCACGCGGGACCCCTGGTCCGGAGACGGGCGGTGGCCCCGGTCGCCGAGGCCGCGGCGAGCGTAGACGGTCACTTCGCACCGGGAGGTACCGTCTGCCCGCACCTCGACAGGAGCCTGACGTGCCGCACCTGGTGACCGGGAACCCACTGCAGCCCCCGTGGCCTGACGGGCACGAACTGGCGCTGTTCGGCATGGGCTGCTTCTGGGGCGTGGAACGCATCTACTGGCAGATGGACGGCGTGTGGACGACGTTCGCGGCCTATGCGGGTGGTGAGACCGAGCAGCCCACGTACGAGCAGGTGTGCACGTCGACGACCGGACACGCGGAGGTCGTCGGGGTCGTGTTCGATCCCGCGGTGGTGTCCTACGAGGCGCTGCTGCGTGCATTCTGGGAGAACCACGATCCGACCCAGGGGATGCGGCAGGGCAACGACGTCGGTTCGCAGTACCGTTCGATCATCCTCGTCACGTCCGAGGAGCAGCGTCTCGTCGCACAGGCGTCGCGTGATCGCTACCAGGACGCACTGCGTCGCATCGGCGAGGGCGCGATCACCACCGAGATCTCGGATCGGGATCGGTGGTGGATCGCCGAGGACGCGCATCAGCAGTACCTGGCGCGGAACCCGAACGGGTACTGCAACCATGGGTTCTGTCAGGTGCCCTACCCGGCGTGACGGTCCTGGTCGGCGTGACGATCTCGAGGTGAGTGCATGATCCCCCGCACGTTGCGCCTGCCCCCGGAGTTCCTGTACCCGGCCGACGAGTGGGCGATCGTCGAGCAGGAGTTCTCCGAGGCCTGGCTCGGGAACGCCGAGACCATCTTCTCGCTGTCGAACGGATTTCTCGGGATCCGAGGGATCCACGAGGAGGGTCGGCCCGCGCTCGAGCCGGCGAGCTTCGTCAACGGGTTCCACGAGACCTGGCCCATCCTGCACGCCGAGCAGGCCTACGGCTTCGCGCGCACGGGACAGACCATCGTCAACGTGCCCGACGTCACGCTCATGAAGCTCTACGTCGACGACGAACCCCTGCACCTGCCACTGGCACGCATCACCGAGTACGAGCGGCGTCTCGACCTGCGGTCCGGGGTGCTGCGGCGTGACCTGAACTGGTCGACGGCCGGGGGCAAGCAGGTCCGTGTGCGGTCGTCGCGGCTGGTGAGCTTCGTCCACCGGCACGTCGGGGCGATCGAGCTCGAGATCGAGGTCGACACGGACGCGCCGGTGGTGGTGTCCTCCCAGATGCTCAACCGTCAGGATGCGCGTCCGCTCGACGAACGCAACGGCAACGGCAACGGCAACGGCAACGACCCGCGGCGTGCCGGGAGCTTCGGCCAACGGGTGCTCAACGCCGAGGAGCACGTGGAGGACGATCTCCGACTCGTCACCGGCTACCGGACCAGTCGGTCACGCATCCCGCTCGGCGTGGGGATCGACCACTCGATCGACACGGACAACGCCTGGCGTGCACAGCGCAGCTGGAGCGAGGACCTGGGAAAGGTCGTGTTCACCGTCGACGCGCGTGCCGGTGTGCCGATCCGCATCACCAAGTACTTCGCGTTCCACACGTCGCGCACGTCCTCGCCGATCGAGGTCGTCGACCGCGCCGGTCGAAGTCTCGATCGAACGGTCTCCGACGGCTACCCCCACCTCGAGGAGGTCCAGCGTGACTGGCTGGCCGATGCCTGGTCTCGCGCCGACGTCGAGGTCGACGGGCCGGTGCGTGTCCAGCAGGCGGTCCGCTGGAACATCTTCCAGCTGCTGCAGGCCTCGGCGCGCGCC
>JBBDIX010000084.1:24321-45603 GCA_040880235.1 Nitriliruptoraceae bacterium | reverse complement strand
CGGCGAAGGGACTCACCGGTCAGTCCTACGAGGGACACTACTTCTGGGACACAGAGATCTACGTCACACCGTTCCTGACCTACACGGAGCCGCGCATCACCCGCAACCTGCTGCACTTCCGCCACTCGATGCTGGATCGGGCGCGCGAACGCGCCGCAGAGATGTCCGAACAGGGTGCGATGTTCCCCTGGCGGACGATCAACGGGGAGGAGGCATCCTCCTACTACGCCGCAGGCACGGCGCAGTACCACATCGATGCCGACATCGCGTACGCCATCAAGCGCTACGTCGACGTGCGCGGCGACGTCGACCTGCTGTGCGAGGTCGGTGCGGAGATCCTCGTGGAGACGGCGCGGATGTGGGCCGGGCTGGGGTTCATCGGCCCGCGCAGCGGCCAGTTCCACATCCACGGCGTCACCGGCCCCGACGAGTACACCACGGTCGTGAACGACAACGTGTTCACGAACCTCATGGCGCGTCGCAACCTCCGGCACGCCGCCGAGGTCGTGGACTGGATGCGAGACGAACGACCCGCCGAGTTCCGTCGCCTCGTGCACGACACCGCGCTCGACGAGGCCGAGCCGGTGGCGTGGCGCCGGGCGGCCGACGCGATGCACGTCCCGTTCGACGAGGAACGCGGCATCCATCCGCAGGACGCCAACTTCCTGGAGAAGAAGGTGTGGGACTTCGCGGCGACGCCGCGAGATCACCTCCCGTTGCTGCTGCACTACCACCCGCTGGTGATCTATCGCCATCAGGTCCTCAAGCAGGCGGACGTCGTGCTCGCCATGGTGCTGCTCGGCGACGAGTTCTCCCGGGAACAGAAGCGCCGGAACTTCGACTACTACGACCCCCTGACCACCGGCGACTCGTCGTTGTCGGCGTGTGTCCAGTCCATCCTCGCGGCAGAGATCGGGTATGAGGACAAGGCCGTCGAGTACTTCGACTACGCGCTGCTGATGGATCTCGCCGACGTGGCGGGCAACGTCGTCGACGGGGTGCACATCGCGTCTGCCGGGGGGGTGTGGATGGCGCTCACGTACGGCTTCGGGGGACTGCGCGACTTCGACGGCAACCTCACGTTCGAACCTCGCCTCCCCTCTGGGTGGAACGCGCTGCGATTCGGGCTTCGGTTCCGGGACCGACAGCTGCGGGTCGAGATCGAGCACCGCCGGGCGACGCTGAGCATCGAGGAGGGAGCGCCGCTGTCGGTCGAGGTCTGGGGACAGGCCGTGGACCTCGTCGAGGGCACGCCGGTGACGGTTCACCCGGCTGGGTAGCCTCGTTCGGTCCGGGCCGTACCGCTCCCGGGAGGCGCGCATGCGCCGGGCCGTCCGCCGTCGAGGAGTCAGCGTGCAGGTCAGCCTTCGCCACCCGGATCGGGTCCAGGACGTGGACGGGCCTCTGCGTGTCGACGATCTGCTCGACGCGCTGGACATCGCGCCGCACACGGTGCTGGTCATCAGTGACGGCCAGCTGGTGACGGGATCGCACGTGCTGGGCGATGACGCCTCGGTCGAGGTCCGCCCGGTGATCTCCGGCGGATCGGACTCCGTGCCCCGGTGTGCCGAGTGCCGGGCCACCGCCGTCATCGAGGAGCGCCGCCACCGTGCGGCGTGGTGCGCCGAGCACTATCCGGACCACGTCACACGCCAGGTGCGCCGGGCGATCGACCAACCGCCCGGAGAACGCAGCGACGGTCCGTCACGAATGTTCTCCTACGCAGACCGGCTGCTGATCGCCGTCTCCGGCGGCAAGGACTCGCTCGCTCTGTGGGACGTGCTGCTCGACCTGGGCTACCGCGTCGACGGGCTGTACGTGGGACTGGGCATCGGGGGCTACTCGACGCGGAGCCTCGAGGTGTGTCGCGGCTTCGCGGACGCCCGGAGCGCCCTGCTGCACGTCGTCGACCTCGCCGACACCTACGGCTACACCACGCCGACGGCCGCGCGTGCGACCGGGCGGGGCGCCTGCGGGGTGTGCGGTCTGTCGAAGCGCTACGTGTTCAACCGGGTCGCGGTCGATCATGGCTACGACGTGGTCGTCACCGGTCACAACCTCGATGACGAGGCCGCGGTGCTGCTGGGCAACCTGCTGCGGTGGAACGACGGCATGCTCGCACGCCAGCAGCCCCTGCTGGAGGCGTCGGGCGACAACCAGGTGCGACGCTGCAAGCCCCTGTACCGGCTCTCCGAACGTGAGACCGCGGCCTACTGTGTCGTGAAGGGCATCGACTACGTCGTCGAGGAGTGCCCACTGGTCGACGGCAACACCGGCCAGGAGCTCAAGGCGGCGCTCGACCTGCTGGAGGCCGCGACCCCGGGGGTCAAGGCGCAACTGCTGTTCGGGTTCCTCGAACGTCGCGCGGCGTTCGCCGCCGGGTCCGACGAGGCGTCCGTGACCCTGTCCGAGTGTGAGGAGTGTGGGATGCCGACCGTGACCGACGTGTGTGCCTTCTGTCGGCAACGAGACCGGATCGCCGCCGTGCTCCCGCAGGTCGGCGCCGGGGTGACCACGTGAGTGGACCGATCCTGCCCGGGACCGACGAGCCGCTGGCACCGGGGGAGTGGGTCGTGCTCCACGACCGGCGTCGACGTCGATACCTGATCACCCTCGAACCGGGCGCCCAGTGGCACAGCCATGCCGGCCTGCTGGAACACGACGCCATGATCGGGTCGACCGAGGGCACGGCGCTGCGCACCAACCGCAACATGGAGGTGCTGATCCTGCGGCCGACCCGCGAGGACTACGTGCTGAAGATGAAGCGCGGCGCCCAGGTGGTCTACCCGAAGGACCAGGCGATGATCGTCGGGGGCGCCGACGTGCGCCCGGGATGTGTCGTCGTGGAGGCCGGGGCGGGCTCCGGAGCCCTGACGCTGGCACTGCTCGACGCCGTCGGTCCCACAGGCCGCGTGGTGTCGTTCGAACGGCGTGAGGACCATGCGCGCATCGCGCAGCGCAACGTCGAGGCGTTCCACGGGCACGTGCCCCACAACTGGGAGCTGCGCCTCGGGGACGTGGAGGAGGGCCTGCCCGAACTGCGTGCACACCGGGTGGTCCTCGACCTGCTCGAGTCGTGGCGGGTCGTCGATGCCTCCGCGACGGCGCTCGCACCCGGAGGCATCCTGGTGTCGTACACGCCGACGGTCCCGCAGGTCATGCGCCTCACCGAGGCCCTCGACGCCGACGGGCGCTTCCTCGACGTGCGGACCTCGGAGACCATGCAGCGCAACTGGGACGTGGACGGACTGGCGGTGCGTCCAGCGCATCGAATGGTCGCCCACACGGCCTTCCTGACGGTTGCGCGTCGCGTCGTGCACCCTGACGAGGGGGGTCCCACGCCCCGCTACCGCAAGCCCGCGGACGCGTCGGTCCGATGGGTGGACGGGCCCGTGGACGGAGCTCCCGACGACCCGGTCGCGGGCGCGGCCTCGGGCAGTTCGGTCACCTGATTCCCGGGAGCGCTGCTGTACGCTCGATGACGCGGTGAAACCCTGCGTCGACGTCAGGAGCACCGGTGGTCGGCACGCCCGGTCCGTCCCGCCCGAGCGGTCACGAGCCTGTGTCCTCGGCACCAGAGGGTGCCCGCGCGGACGCGTACCGAGTCCCGGGTTCGACCGGCGGATACGACCCGACCGTCCACTTCGACACCGATGATCCCGACGAACTCGCGGCCGAGGTCAAGTACCTGCGCGAGGAGGTCGACCTGTTGCGTCGGCGCCTCGAGGAGGCCCCGACGCGGATCCGGGCGCTCGAGGAACGACTGCTCGAGGCGCGCGGTCGTGCCCAGGCGATGCGGGGACAGAACCGTCGCCTCGAGGAGACCCTGCGTGCCGCGCGCGACCAGCTGGCCGCCCTGCGGGAGGAGATCGACCGCCTCTCGGCCCCACCGCACGCGTACGCCACCTATCTCGGCGCGACCCACGATGCCCAGACCGCGACGGTGATGGTGTCCGGTCGAAAGCTCGAGGTCTCGTTCTCTGCGGACGTCGGTGCCGATGGATTCGAGCTGGGCCAGGAGGTCCTGCTCAACGAGGGGATGAACATCGTCGGGGCCGGACGTTTCCTGGACCGCGGTGAACTCATGATCGTGTCCGAGGTGCTCGACGATGGCCGCATCGTGGTGGCCGGCCACTCGGACGACGAACGCATCGTGCAGCCGGCGTTGCCCCTGCTCGACGTGGCGATCCGTTCGGGCGACACCCTGCTCGTCGACCTGCGTTCCGGCAGTGCCCTCGAACGCATCGAGAAGCCCGAGCTCCAGCAGCTGACGTTGGAGGAGGTCCCTGACGTCACGTACGACCAGATCGGGGGACTGCGCGACCAGGTGGAGGCGATCCGCGACGCGGTGGAGCTGCCCTACCTGTACGGGGATCTGTTCCTGGAACACGAACTGCGCCCACCGAAGGGGATCCTGCTGTACGGGCCCCCGGGATGTGGCAAGACGATGATCGCCAAGGCGGTGGCCAATGCGCTGGCCCAACGGGTCCGCGACCGCACGGGCCGCGATGACGTGCGCAGCTGGTTCATCAACGTCAAGGGACCAGAACTGCTCAACAAGTACGTGGGGGAGACCGAGCGTCAGATCCGCCTGATCTTCCAGCGTGCACGGGAGAAGTCGGCTGAGGGCTGTCCCGTGATCGTGTTCTTCGACGAGATGGAGTCGCTGTTCCGCACGCGGGGTTCGGGGGTGTCGTCCGACGTGGAGACCACCATCGTCCCGCAGCTGCTCGCCGAGATCGACGGTGTGGAGAACCTGCGCGACGTCGTGGTCATCGGCGCGTCGAATCGTGAGGACATGATCGACCCGGCGATCCTGCGGCCCGGACGGCTCGACGTGAAGATCAAGGTCGATCGTCCGGATGAGGACGCATCGCGGGAGATCTTCGCCATCTACCTGCACGCACGCCTGCCGCTGCACGCCGACGACCTCGCGGCCCACGACGGAGACCCGACGGCGACGGTGGCGGCGATGATCGACCAGACCGTGGAGAAGATGTACGCGTCCGACCGCGAGAACGAGTTCCTCGAGGTCACCTACGCGAGTGGGGAGAAGGAGACCCTCTACTTCCGTGACTTCAACTCGGGTGCGATGATCGAGAGCGTCGTCGCCCGGGCCAAGAAGTTCGCCATCAAGCGCCGGATCACCGACGACGAGTACGGGTTGCGCACGGACGACCTGCTACGTGCCATCCACGACGAGTTCCGCGAGAACGAGGACCTGCCGAACACCACGAATCCGGATGACTGGGCGCGGATCTCGGGCAAGAAGGGCGAACGGATCGTCTACGTGCGCACGCTCGTGGGCGGCCCGGACGCGTCCGGCCGTGCCATCGAGAACGTCAGCGCTGGTCAGTACCTGTGAGCCGGTCGGGCAGCCCCCGACCTGCCAGGCCCTGAGGGCCGGGCGTGGCGACCCAGAAGTTCGTCGGCGTGGAGACCGAGTACGGCATCGCCGTCGACGGACCCACCGAGGTCAACCCGGTGCTCGCGTCGTCCATGGTCGTCGGTGCGCACCGGCGGGCGAGCCCGTCTGACGTGGGGTGGGACCACACCGACGAACAGCCCATGCGCGATGCCCGTGGCTTCGAGTCCGCAGTGGTCGCCGATCCCGATGCAGGGCTCGCCAACACGGTGCTCACCAACGGTGCCCGGTTCTACGTCGACCATGCGCACCCCGAGTACGCCACGCCCGAGTGTTCCAACGCGCTCGACCTGGTTCGGTGGGACAAGGCCGGTGAACGCATCCTCGCAGACGCGGCCAGGCGCGCCGCGGCCGACCTCGCACCGGGTGGCCGCGTCCTGATCCACAAGAACAACACCGACGGCAAGGGTGCGGCGTACGGCACGCACGAGAACTACCTCGTGCCCCGCGACGTCCCGTTCGGTCGGCTCACCCAGGCCCTGCTCCCCTTCTTCGTCAGCCGCAGCGTGTTCGTCGGGGCAGGCCGCCTCGGCACGGAGTTCGACGAGGAGGTGCCCTTCCAGCTGTCACAGCGCGCAGACTTCTTCGAGGTCGAGATCGGGCTGGAGACCACGCTCAAGCGTCCGCTCATGAACACGCGCGATGAACCGCACGCTGATCCGGCGCGATTCCGCCGACTGCACGTCATCAACGGGGATGCGAACCTCTGCGAGGTCGCCACCTACCTGAAGGTGGGGACGATGATGATCGTGCTCGACGCGATCGAGGACGAGGCCGTCGACGCGCCGGTCGAACTGCGTGATCCGGTCCATGCCTTCCAGGTCTTCAGTCACGACCCGACCCTGCGCGCGACGGCCGAGACGGTCGACGGCCAGCACGTGACCGCACTCGACCTACAGGACGCCTACCTGCAGGGGTGCCGGAGGTACGTGGATGCACGCGCAGGAGCGGCCCCGGTCGTCGACGACGTGCTCGATCGCTGGGAATGCGTGCTCGGCGACGCACGTCGGGACCCGGGCTCTCTGTCGGGGCGCGTCGACTGGGCCACCAAACTTGAACTGATCGACGGCTACGCGTCACGTCACGGCCTGGACTGGGACAGCGACCGGTTGCGGATGGTCGACCTGCAGTACCACGACGTGCGAGAGGATCGGGGCCTGTACCAGCGGCTCGTGGCCCGGGGGCGCGTGGAACGGCTGGTGACGGACGCGCAGGTCACCGATGCGATGGTCCGCCCGCCCGAGGACACTCGTGCATGGTTCCGTGGTGAGTGCATCCGCCGGTTCTCCGGCGAGGTGGTGGCTGCCGGTTGGGATGCACTCGTGTTCGACACCGGGCGTGACACGCTGCAGCGGGTGCCGATGATGGATCCGTCGAAGGGCACCCGGGAGACCACCGAGGCCCTGTTCGACGGGGTCTCCAGTGCCGCACAACTGCTCGATCGGCTCACCGACTGACCTGCGGTACGTGGCGCGAGTGCCCGATGTGGCGCAGGGCTCGGGGGATACGATCGAGACCGGCACACGAGGAGCGATCCATGGCGGACAGCGGTCAGCGCCGACAGGCAGACGACGAGCAGCGCCGCGCGGGTGACGAACACGAGGAGTCCGCGCAGCCGTCGTCGCAGGCCCCGTCCAGGGACCTCCTCGACGACGTCGACGAACTGCTCGACGAGATCGACGACGTGCTCGAGGAGAACGCCGAGGAGTTCGTGCGAGGTTACGTCCAGAAGGGCGGCCAGTAGCGCGAAGGTGTGACGCTGCGGCTCGCGGCGGGTGGCCTACGATCGGTCCAGCCGATGAAGGGTCTGTCCGTGGACGACGACGTGCTGTCCGTGCTGCCCCATGCGTACGAACCGGAGACCAGTTCGTTCGTGGTCACGCTGCGCCGTCACGCCCCCGATGCCCTGCCGGCCCTGCTGCAGGGAGGTGGGCTCCCGCCTCACATCCGGGAGCAGACCGTCGACGGCACGACGGTGCTCGCCCTGATCTCACGAGACGGTGTCGTGGTCGCCGGTGACCGCCGGGCCACGTCTGGACACCTCATCTCGCGCGATGACATGCGCAAGGTCTTCCCGGCCGACGGGATGTCGGCGATCGCGATCTCCGGCACGGCCGGTCCGGCCATGGAACTGGCCAAGGTCTTCGCCACCGAGCTGGAGCACTACGAGAAGGTCGAGGGTGAGCCACTGTCGCTCGAGGGCAAGTCGACGAAGCTCGCGGGCATGGTGCGTGCGCATCTTCCCCTGGCCATGCAGGGGTTGGTCATCGTGCCGTTGTTCGCCGGGGTCGAACCGCGGACCGGTGTCCCACGGATCTTCGAGTACGACCCGGTCGGAGGCCGCTACGTGGCGACCGACCTCGCCGCGGTGGGCAGCGGGTCGTTGACCGCCCGCGCCACGTTGCGGCGACTCGTGGACCCACAGGCGGACACCTCGGGTTCCGTCCGGACCGCGATGGAGGCGCTGTACGACGCGGCGGAACAGGACAGTGCCACCGGCGGGCCCGACCTGATCCGCCGGATCTATCCGAACGTGGTCGTGATCGACGCCGACGGCTATCGCGAACTGTCCGACGACGAGGTCGTCGGACACGTGGAGGCGGTCATCGATCGCCGTCGCCGTTGATCGGCCCCGACCGCCACCGGGAGCGCCCGCTCCACCACCGACGACAGGAACGACCGTGACGATGCCCTTCTACGTCGCTCCCGAGCAGCTGATGAAGGATCGGGCCGACTACGCCCGCAAGGGCATCGCACGAGGACGCGCGCTCATCGCGGCGGAGTACGCGGACGGGGTCGTGTTCGTCAGCGAGAACCCGTCGCGGTCCCTGCACAAGACCTCGGAGATCTACGACCGCATCGCGTTCGCCGCCGTGGGGCGTTACAACGAGTTCGAGGCGATGCGCGTGGCCGGCATCCGGCTGGCCGACATCAAGGGCTACCAGTACGCGCGCGAGGACGTGACCGCCAAGCCGCTGGCCAACGCCTACTCGCAGGCGCTGGGCGCGATCTTCATGGGCGACAGCAAGCCCTACGAGGTCGAACTCATGATCGCCCAGATCGACGGCCACGACACTCCCGCAGAGCTGTACCACATCCTGTACGACGGCTCGATCGTCGACGAGCACCAGTACGTCGCCATCGGCGGAGAGGCCGATGCGCTGACCGAGCACCTCGGCGAACACTGGGAGCTCGGCATGGATCTCGACACCGTCGTGCGCACGTGCGTCGCGACGTTGTCCACGGTGAGCGGCGCACCGCTGACCGCGGAAGGACTGGAGGTCTCCGGCCTGGACCGCACACGACCTCGGCGACAGTTCTTCCGCCTGCGCGACGACGCGCTGCGTTCGGCGCTCGGCGAGGACTGAGGAGCATCGGGGAGGCCACGTGCGGCGCAGGATCTTCGGGATCGAGACCGAGTACGGCGTGACCTGCACGTTCGAGGGTCAGCGTCGGCTCAGCCCCGACGAGGTCGCTCGCTACCTGTTCCGACGGGTCGTGGCCTGGGGACGCTCGTCGAACGTGTTCCTGGAGAACGGTTCCCGCCTCTACCTCGACGTGGGTTCGCATCCGGAGTACGCGACGCCCGAGTGCGACTCGCCGCTGCAGGCGGTCCTTCACGACCGGGCCGGAGAGCGCATCGTCGAGGACCTGGTGCTCGCGGCGGAACAACGACTTGCCGAGGAGGGGATCGCCGGGACGATCTCGCTGTTCAAGAACAACACCGACTCCGCCGGCAACTCCTACGGCTGCCACGAGAACTACCTCGTCGCGCGGGTCGGGGAGTTCCAGCGCCTGGCGGACGCACTCATCCCGTTCCTGATCACCCGGCAGGTCTTCGCCGGGGCCGGCAAGGTGCTGCAGACCCCGCGGGGGCCGGTGTTCGCCCTCTCCCAGCGCGCCGAACACGTCTGGGAGGGCGTGTCGTCGGCCACGACGCGTTCGCGACCCATCATCAACACGCGCGACGAGCCCCACGCCGATGCCGAGCGCTTTCGCCGACTCCACGTCATCGTGGGGGACTCCAACCTGTCCGAGTACGCCGCGTGGCTCAAGATCGCCACGTGCGACCTCGTGCTGCGGACGCTGGAGGAGAAGGGCGTGATGCGTGACCTCAGCCTGGAGAATCCGATCCGGGCCGTGCGTGAGATCTCCCACGACGTGACCGGCACCCGGCGTGTCCGGCTCGCGAGCGGGCGAGAGATGAGCGCCCTGGAGATCCAGCAGGCCTACCTGGAACGCGTGGAGCGTCACGTGCAGTCCGACGGTGAGGCGAGCCAGGAGGCGAAACGGGTCATCGGGGAGTGGCGTCACGTGCTCGAGCAGCTCGGGTCGGATCCCCTGTCGCTCGGACGTCAGCTGGACTGGGTCGCCAAGCACGAGCTGGTCGAGGCGTACCGCGCACGCCACGACCTTCCCCTGAGTCATCCGCGCGTGCAGATGGTCGACCTCTCCTACCACGACGTCGTGCGAAGCCGAGGGCTGCATCACCTGCTTGCCAGACAGGGACGTGTCCAGCGACTGCTCGACGAGTCGGACATCGTCACGGCCATGACCGAGCCCCCTCCGGACACGCGGGCCGCGCTGCGCGGGCGGTTCATCCGTGCCGCCAAGCAGCACCGCAGGGACTTCACCGTGGACTGGGTGCACCTGAAGCTCAATGACCAGGCGCAACGCACGGTGCTGTGCAAGGATCCGTTCCGCAGCGAGGACGAGCGAGTGGACCGTCTTATCGAGTCGATGTGACCACGCCTGAGCGCACAAGGGTGTCCACCGAGGTCGCGCCTTGACGGCCAAGGTGGAACGACTCGTCAACCTGACGGTCGCGCTGCTCGAGGCGCGCCGTCCGCTGACGTTCGAGGACATCCGTCGGACGACGGGCTACTACGCGCAGGGTGCCCCGGAGTCTGCGCGGCGCATGTTCGAACGTGACAAGGATGAACTGCGCCGACTCGGGGTCCCCGTCGAGACCCGCCGCGTTCCCCTGAGCGACGACCTGGGCTACGTCGTCGACCGACGCGAGTACGAGCTCGCCGACGTGGACCTCACGGCCGGTGAGGTCGCCGCCCTCGCGCTGGCCGTGCGCCTCACCGGCGAGGACTCGAGCCGCGCGACCCTCAGCCGGCTCGCCGCCAGGGCGCCCGATCCGATCGACGCCGGCCCGGTGCCCGCACTTCGCGTCGGACTCGGCGCCCAGGTCGTCAGTGACTCCATCGCGGACGCGGTCGTGCACCGCCGAGTCCTGTCGTTCGCGTACCGGGGAGCCGACCAGCAGCGCACCGAACGGCGCGTCGAGCCGTGGGCCATCGTCAACCGGCGGGGCAGCTGGTACCTGATCGGCCACGATCGTGACCGTGATGGCCGACGCACGTTTCGGCTCGACCGGATCGTGGGTCCCGCACGTGCCGACGGTCCCACCGACGCCTTCGTGCGACCCGACGGATTCGACCCGTCCGCCGCGGTCGCAGGTTCCGAGGCCCGGGCCACCTCTGTCATGCTCACCGTGCGGCCACGCGCACGGTGGGCCCTGGAACTGCGCGGTGGTGCGCAGGTCGACGGTCCGTCGACGGTCGAAGGATCTGGGGCAGCGGGTGGTGACTGGGTGGCGATGCGCCTGGACGGATTCATCGTCGAACGCGATCTGGCGTGGCTGGTCGGACTGGCCCCCGACGTGCTCGTGAGCGGACCGGCCGACGTGCGTGGCGCCGCCGTCGATGCACTGTCGGCCGTCGTGGCCGCCCATGCGCCCGCTGGCGAGGCCGTCTCGTGACCCGGTCGACGTCGGACGTCGCGCGGATGCTCGCGCTGATCCCGTGGCTCCTGGAGCGTCCCGGGGCCTCGCTGGGTGAGGCGGCCGATGCCTTCGGCGTCGATGCGTCGACGATCCGACGTGACCTGTCCCATCTCGACTTCTGCGGTCTGCCCGGGCTGGGCGGCGGCGACCTGTTCGAGGTCGACATCATCGGGGACCGCGTCGTGGTCGGCATGGCCGACGAACTGCGACGTCCGCTGCGACCGACACCTGCCGAGGCGTTGCGCCTGGTGCTGACGGTCGATGCGGTCGCCCACCTGCTCGGCGACGAGGTGCCGGATCTGGCGAGCGGTCTCGATCGCATTCGCCGGGCGCTCGGCGTACCCGACGACGTCGCGGACGTGGTGGACGACGTACCAGAGGGTCTCACCGAGGTTCGACGCGCTGTCGACGCAGGCATGCAGGTCGAGCTGTCCTACCAGGGGCGGTCGGACGACGAACCTCGACGTCGCCTCGTCGATCCCTGGGCGGTCCAGGTCGCGGACGGCTCCTGGTATCTGCACGGCCACGACCACGGGGCCGGCGCTGCGCGCAGCTTCCGGTTGGACCGCATCGCGTCGCTGAGCGCCACGGGCACGCCAGCCACCACCCAGGTGCCCGATCGCCTGCCCCTGCCGGCATGGGAACCGTCGGACGACGACCTCAGGGTCGTGCTCGAGGTCGGCCCCCGCGCTCGGTGGATCGCTGACGCGATCGTGGCCGACGAGGTCATCGAGGGCGCTGACGGAGTGATGACGATCTCGCTGCGCACCGACGCGCCCGGGTGGATCGCGCGACTCGTGCTCATGTCCTCGGGCGATGCCCGGGTCGTCGAACCAGAGGCGGTGGCGAGCGACGTGCGACGTCGTGCGACGACCGCGCTGGGACTCCTCGGTGGCAGGGGATGACCCGGCACCTACACTGCAGGCACCCGAGTCATGGCGAGGAGCAGGAGTGCTGACGACGACGCTGATCGTCACGGCCGTCGCGACGCTGGTGGCCCTGGTCGGACTCGCGATCGTGGTCGGACTCCGTCTGCGACGGCTCATGCGCGAACTGGAGGACATCCTCGAGGTCGTGCGTCCAGAGGTCGAACGGCTCCAGGAGGGTGTCGAACTCGCCGGCGCAGAGTGGGAGCGGGTCTCGTCGACACCGATTCGCGAGTGACCGCCGGTCACCCGAACGGTGTCGGTAGACTCTCAGCGTCGAACGAGCACGCGAAGCTCGTCCGGCGGCTGGTGAGGTCGCGGCGTCGTGCCGGGCCGATCGCCACACCACGACGATCCAAGGTGGCCACATGTCGTTGCCGGGCGGCACGGAACTGATCATCATCCTGTTCATCGTCCTGCTCCTGTTCGGCGCGCGCAAGCTGCCTGACCTCGCCGGTTCGATGGGTCGCTCGATCCGCGAGTTCCGCAAGGCGAGCCACGAGGCCCTGGAGGACGAGCAGGGCGACGGTGACACCGACACCGACACCGACACCTCGACGAACCGGCACGACGACTGAGGGGCGGGTCCCGAGTGGATCCTGACGCACCCGGACGAGGCCTCCGCGGTGAGATGACGCTCGTCGAGCACCTGCACGAGCTGCGGTCACGGCTCTTCCGGGCGATGGCGGCACTCGCCGTCGGCACGATCGTGGGGTACGTGCTGTTCCCCCAGGTACTCGACCTGCTCATCGCTCCGTACTGTGCGGTGTCCGGCAACGTACGCCCGTCGGGCGAGTGCGCACTGATCGCACTGCGACCCCTCGAGCCGTTCTCCGTGCGGGTCAAGACGTCGGTGGTCATCGGACTGTTCGTCGCCGCGCCGGTGATCATTTACCAGGTGTGGAGATTCGTGACTCCCGGTCTGACGCCCCGCGAGCGGCGCTACACCCTGCCGTTCGTGCTGTTGAGCCAGGTCATGTTCGCCGTGGGCATTGCCTTCGCCTACCTGGTCATTCCGCACGGGCTGCAGGTGCTCCTGCATCTGGGTGGCCCCGGGATCGATGCCCTGCTGTCGGCGGACGAGTACCTGTCCTTCTTCCTGACGATGTCGGTTGCCTTCGGTCTGGTGTTCGAGCTTCCGCTCGTGCTGATCTTCCTCTCGCTGACGGGGATCGTGCACGTGGACACGCTGCGTCGGGTGCGCCCGTATGCCGTGGTGATCATGTTCATCGCGGCGGCGATCATCACGCCGACGACCGATGCGGTGACCCTGCTGCTGCTCGCCGGACCGATGGTGGCGTTCTACGAACTGTCTGTCGGAGTGGCGTGGCTCATCGAGCGCTCGCGTGCCCGGCGTCGGTCATGACACCGCCCTCGTCGGACCCGACACCGCCCTCGTCGGACCCGACGGGTCCAGACTTCGCGCTTCGCACCACGGCATGGCGGCGGGTGGTTCGCCGCAGGCCGGGTCTGGCCGCGGTCGCGCTGTTCGCGGCCCTGCTCATCGGGGTGGCGCTCGGCCGTTCGACGGTCCCGACGCCTCGGGTCGAGGCGGCGCGCGTGCTCGAGGAACAGGTGCTGCCGCTGGTCGGCGACGCAGACGGGATCTGGACGGCATCGTCAGGTGACCGGCCGCCGGTCTCCGAGGCCCTCGTCGCGCTTCGTCGCGATCACGACGTCACTGCCGTGCAGATCGGTGGCGATGCCTGGCTGAGCGCCTACGACTCGGTGCTGGCTCGTCTCGCCGGCCTCGACCTGCCGGCCGAGGCACGCCCTGTCCAGCGACAGTTCATCGCGGCCGTCGCCCTGTCACGAGATGCCGTCGAGGTGATGATCCGGGCGGCTGGCCTCGAGCCCGGCGACGCTCGGCGTGACCTCATGACCGAGATCGGTCGTCTGCGCACGCGAAGCGAACAGATGACCCAGTCCGCGCGGGCGTCGGTGGACGATCTCGGCGGGAAGCGCTCGGGGGTTGCTCCGCTCTCTCCGGTGACGCCCTTCGAGGAGGGACGATGACGGGTGGCGAGACGTTCGCCGCACACCTCGGGTTCGAGCTCGACCCGTTCCAGGTGCGAGCCATCGATGCCCTGCAACGGGGTGAGTCGGTGCTCGTTGCCGCGCCGACCGGTGCCGGCAAGACGGTCGTGGGCGAGTTCGCCTGTCAGGACGCCATCGACCACGCAGGTCGCGCCTTCTACACCACGCCGATCAAGGCCCTGAGCAACCAGAAGTACCGGGAACTGGTCGCTCGGCACGGTCAGGACCGGGTGGGACTGCTCACCGGTGACCGGGCGGTGAATGGTGATGCCGACATCGTCGTCATGACCACCGAGGTGCTGCGCAACATGATCTACGAGCGATCGCGCGCGCTCGACCGCCTGCGGCACGTCGTGCTCGACGAGGTGCACTACCTCGCGGATCGGAGTCGCGGTGCGGTGTGGGAGGAGGTCATCATCCAGCTGTCCTCCTCGGTTCAGCTGGCCGCCCTGTCGGCAACGGTGAGCAACGCGGAGAGCTTCGGGCGATGGCTCGACGAGGTCCGAGGCGGCTGCACGGTCATCATCGAGGAGAAGCGTCCGGTCCCGCTCTGCCACCACTACTTCGTCAACGGCCGCATCCACCCGACGTTTCGTGCGGGACAGAAGCAGGGCGCATCGGCCGAGCACCGGGATCGGGCGTCGCAGGCCCTCGCCGGCGTGCCCAACCCCGACGTGGTGATGCTGGAGCGACGTGCACGTCAGCGAAACCGCGTCTCGAACCGGGGGCGCCGGCAGGCGCCGGAGGTGCGCCTGCGCTGGCCGTCGCGGGTCGAGGTCGTGGAGGAACTCGCGCGACGGACCTGGCTGCCCGCGATCCTGTTCGTCTTCTCGCGTGCGGGGTGCGACGGTGCCGTGGAACAGCTCACACGCGCGGGGGTCCGGCTGACCAGTTCGGACGAACGCCAGCAGATCGCCGTGATCGTGGACACGATGCTCGCCGACCTGCCCGCCGCCGACCTGGAGGTGCTCGGCTTCGCGACGTGGCGGGCCGGCCTGCTCGACGGACTGGCGGCCCACCACGCCGGGATGGTTCCCGCATTCAAGGAGTGCGTCGAGGTCCTGTTCCAGCGGGGCCTGCTGAAGGTCGTGGTCGCGACGGAGACGCTGGCACTCGGCATCAACATGCCGGCGCGTACCGTGGTGATCGAACGGCTGGAGAAGTGGAACGGCGACACCCACGTGATGCTCACTCCCGGGGAGTACACCCAGCTCACCGGCAGAGCGGGACGGCGCGGCATCGACCAGATCGGCCATGCCGTCGTGCTGCATCAGCGGGACATCGACTTCCGGTCCGTGGCCGGCCTCGTCGGTACGCGCACCTACCCGCTGCGAAGCTCGTTCACCCCCTCGTACAACATGGCGGTCAACCTGCTGCGCCACCACGATCTCGATCAGGCACATCGGCTGCTCGGGTCGTCGTTCGCGCAGTTCGAGGCGGACTCCCGGGTGACCCGCAAGGCGGATCGCCTGCGCGAGCTCGAGGCGGGCATCGAGGGGTACGAACCCCACCTGTCCTGTGATGAGGGAGACTGGTCCGGCTACTGGGCGATCCGTCGTGAACTCAGCGATGGAGAACGCACGGCGGAGCACTCCCGACGGGCCACCAGGGACCGGTCCGTACGCGAGGCGATCGCCGGCCTGCAGCCGGGTGACGTGCTCGGACCCGGCTCCCACCACACCGCTGGCGTCGTCGTCGGGGTGCAGGTCAGCCGTTCGGGGACGCCGCTCGTACAGGTGGTGGACGTCGAAGGAGACCTCGTGCGCATCGGGCCTCGCGAGGTGCGCGAACCCCCGTCGATCGTCGATCGTGTCCGGCTGCCGGGGAAGGGAAATCCGCGGCAACGCGACTACCGCCGAGACGTGGCCGCGACCCTTCGGCGCCTCGACCTGCGTGAGGTCGACGTCACGACGGAGTCGTTCGACGAGGGCCCCATGGATCGCGAGGCCATCGACGCCCTGCGTGCCCGGCTGCGCGAGCACTCCTGCCATCGGTGCCCAGACCGGCGTGAGCACGAGGTGTGGCAGTACCGGACCGACGAACTGGTCGACGAGGCCGACCAGTTGCGCGGAGAGATCCAACGCGCGACAGGCTCGCTCGTGCGTCGCTTCGAACGGATCCGCGACGTGCTCACCCAGTGCGGGTACCTCGATGGAGGGCCGACCGCCGACGGCCTACGGCTCGCGCGCATCTACAGCGAGGTCGACCTGCTCGTTGCTGAATCCCTGCGGGTGGGCCTGCTGGACGAACTCGACGAGGCCGAGCTCGCGGCGATCGCCGCCGTGTTCGTCTATGAGTCACGTTCCTCGGATGCCCCGACGGGTCGGCGGATGCCAACGGCACGTCTCGAGGACACCGTCGTCGAGCTCGAGTCGATCGCCGGAGGACTTCGGCGTCTCGAGCGCGCCTCCGGCCTGGACCCCCTGCGAGACCTCGACCCGACGTTCGGCGAGGTGACGTGGCGTTGGGCGACCGGCGCCGACCTCGACGACGCCATCGGCGAACTCGAACTCACCGGTGGGGACTTCGTGCGCAACGTGAAGCAGGTCATCGACCTGCTGGGGCAGCTGTCCGACGCGGGATCGTCCGGGTTGCGCACGACCGCCCGATCCGCCATGGACGCGCTGCGGCGCGGCATTGTCGACGCGTGAGGCAGTCCGGGGCCGGGTCGGGGTCGTCCGGCCCCTGAGTAGGCTCCGACGTTGCCGAGGAGAGGGACGCCGGGTGTCCAGACCAGGACGCATGCTGCTCGTCGCCAACCCGGCGGCCGGGCGCGGCGACGATGCCGTGTTCGAGCGCCTGTGTCGCGCCCTGACCGCGGCAGGTGCCGCGTACGACGTCGTCGTGACCGACCATCGAGACCATGGACGTGCGCTGGTGCGCCACGCTGTGCTCGCCGAGGGGCACCGTCACGTCGTCGCCGTCGGTGGAGACGGGACCGTCCACGACGTCGTCAATGGTCTGGTGGACGCGGACACCGGCCGCGTGGTTGCGGAGGACCTCGTGCTCGGCGTGGTGAGCGCGGGCAGTGGGAGTGACTTCGCCCGGACGTTCGGGCTGGACCGCCCTCCGGAGACGCTCGTGCGCCACCTGCTGTCGACGTCGACGATGCCGATCGACCTCGGTCGCGTCGCGGTCACCGCGCCGGACGGATCGCGGCGGTGGCACGTCTTCGCCAACGTTGCCGAGGCGGGGTTCGGGGGACGGGTGGCACGTGCGGCCGGTCGCCTGCCCCGACGATGGGGAGCGGCGCGCTACCGCTGGGGCATCGTCGCCAGCTGGTCGTCGTTTCGTAGGGTCGACACGACCGTGACGTTGCCCGATGCGACCCGAACCGAGCGGGTGTGCAACGTGGTGGTCGCCAACGGACAGTTCTTCGGCGGCGGCATGCACGTCGCTCCGCGCGCCATTCCCGACGACGGAGCGTTCTCCGTGCAGTCGTGGGGTGGGACGCCCACCGACGTGGTGCGTGCCGCGCGCCAGCTGCGCACGGGTGCCCACCTCCAGCGGACCGACGTGCGGTCGTGGTCGACGGCGAGCGTGGAGGTCGACGCCGTGCGGCCACTGGTGGTGGAGGCCGACGGCGAGGTGCTCGGCACCACTCCGGCGCGCTTCGAGATCCTTCCACGGGTGCTCGATCTCGGACTGTGACGAGGGAGGACACATGAGCGCCGGACACGTGCAGCGCCTCGATCGCACGGTCGAGGCCTTGCGTGCGCACGGCCTGACGGGGCTACTCGTCGGACCGAGTGCCGACCTGCGGTGGCTCGTGGGGTACGAGGCGCTGCCACTGGAACGCCTCACCCTGCTGGCCGTGCCTGCCGACGGGGAGCCGTTCCTCCTCGTGCCGCGACTCGAACAGGCGCGTGCGCAGGCCTGCGGGGCCGGCGACCTCGTCGAGCTCGTTGCGTGGTCGGAGACCGAGGACCCCGTCGCGATCGTGTCACGGAGACTTGGTGCGGGCGACGGTCCCCGCCGGTTCGCCGTGCAGGACCGCATGTGGAGCATGTTCACCCTGCGGCTGCAGGCGGCGCTCGACGACGCGTCGTGGGTGCCCGGTTCGACGATCATGCGAGACCTGCGCATCCGCAAGCAGCCCGAGGAGATCGAGGCGCTGCGCGCAGCGGGGCAGGCGATCGATGCCGTGCACGCGCAGATGCCCGACCTGCTGCGTCCGGGCCGTACGGAGCGTGACGTGGGGCGGGACGTCGCAGAGCGCATCCTCGACGAGCACGACGTCGTCAACTTCGTGATCATCGGATCCGGACCCAACGGGGCCTCGCCGCATCATGAGACGGGTGATCGCGTGCTGGAGCGGGGAGACGCCGTGGTCGTCGACATCGGTGGAGCCCGTGACGGGTACTGCTCGGACTCGACCCGCAACTACATGCTCGGGCCGGCGATGGCGGACTACCAGCACCTCCACGACGTGCTCCAGCGTGCACACCGGGCGGCGGTGGAGGCCGTGCGCCCCGGGGTGGCTGCCGCGTCGATCGACCGCGCCGCGCGCAAGGTGATCATCGATGCGGGCATGGGGGAGCGGTTCATCCACCGCACCGGCCACGGGATCGGACTCGAGGAACACGAGGAGCCCTGGATCGTGGAGGGCAACGAGGAACCCGTCGAAGCGGGCATGGCCTTCTCGGTGGAACCCGGGATCTACGTCGAGGGCCGTTTCGGGGCACGCATCGAGGACATCGTCGTCGTCACCGACGTCGGCGTCGACCTGCTGAACCGGCGCCCCCGCGACCTGGTCGTGTGTGACTGACCGTCGTGAGCGGGTGGAATCGGCCAGGAGTCGAGGATGAACGACGTGCACGCCCGCCGGCGTCGCCTGGTGTGGCGGCTGTTCGTGGCGGGCCCGGCGGTGGGCGTGGTCGTCACCGCGGTCCTGGCGTTCGCGGGGTCCGACGGGCGTTTCGGCTTCACCTCGCTGGTCCTGTTCACGACCTTCGGGGCCGTCGTGGCCGCGGTCGTCGCCGGTGTGCTGGCGATCGTCGACGAGGCCCGGCGCGAGACGTTGCCGCGTGATCGGATCGCGCAGGTGCTCGGCCTGCTGGTCCTCGCCGTCTCGGGACTGGTCGTCCTGTTCGCGCTCGCGGGGGCCTGACCCCATGGCCGCACCGGGTGCACGGACTGATCGTCGCGACGACGTAGCATGCAGACCTACGACCCCAGTGGGAGCCGACGGGACCGTGACCGGATCGTGAACCAGGCCACCGCGCAACCTGAACACGTCGGCCTTGGGCATCGCCCACGTGGGACGCTGGTCGTGGCCGATCGGATCGTGACCCTCGGTCACGCGCGCAAGGTCGCCACCGCGCTGCTCATCCGAGGGTCTCGAGTGGTGTGGGTCGGTGACGACCCCGAGCAGGCACCTCCACACCATGCAGAGGTGGACCTCACCGGGTGTGTCGTCGGCCCCGCGTTCGTGGACGCCCACGTCCACCTGACCCCCACGGGGCTCGTGCGTACCGGCCTTGACCTCTCCGACGTGCGCAACGCACCCGACCTGCTCCACATGGTCAGCGCCTACGCCGAGCATCACACGGGACGTGTCGTGTGGGGCCACGGGCTCGACCTCCACGGGTTCGTCGGCGACGTCCCGGGTCCCGACGACCTCGCACGCGTGGCAAACGGACGTGGCGTCTACCTGTCACGGGTCGACACCCACGGGTGTCTGGTCGACCGGCAGACACTCGCCTCGGCGCCGTTGGCCCGCTCCGAGGGCGTGGAACGAGACGCGCACGGCGAACCGACCGGGATGCTGCGCCGCGACGCGAACCACATCGTGCGTCGCTGGAGCGTCGGTGCGATGAGTGCGGTCGAACTGTCTGCCGCTCGGCGGGCCGCGATCGAGCACGCGGCGTCGCTCGGCATCGGATCGGTCCACGAGATGGGTGGGCCGGACCTGATGGGACTGGCGGACTTCGATGCCTGGGTGCAGGGTGACTGGCCGATCGAGGTGATCCCGTACTGGGGAGAACTCGACGCCGAGGTTCCGCTCAGCCGTGAACTGAGGTGCGCAGGCGGTGACGTGCTGCTCGACGGTTCCCTCGGATCCCACACGGCAGCGCTGCACGAGCCGTACGCCGATCGTCCCCACACCAGTGGACACCTGGAGCACGATGACGACACGCTCGTCGAGTGGTTGTCACAGTGCGTCCACGCAGGCCTGCAGACGGCCGTGCACGCCATCGGCGATGCGGCCATCGACCAGATCGTCCGGTGCTGGCGCATGGTCATCTCCCGACTCGACACGCCCGGTGCCGGCGACGTCGTCCGCCGTGGCCGGCACCGGATCGAACACGCCGAGGTGTTGCCTCCGGACCTCATGGACGACATCGCAGAGATCGGCCTCGTGGTGTCCGGGCAGCCGGCGTTCGAGGCCCGATGGTCGGGACCGGGCGGACTCTACGAGACACGCCTGGGGCCGCAGCGCGCGGCCATGACCAATCCCTTTCGGGCCCTGGCGGACCGGGGGGTCGGGATCGCCTTCGGATCGGACGCGAACGTGACCCCGCTCGATCCCTGGGGAGCAATCCACGCCGCCCAGCATCGGGTGCACGAGCAGCACGCGGTGGGCCGCCTCGAGGCCGTGTCGATGTCGACGCTGGGGGGACGTCACGCGGCTCGCCAGGAACGCTACGTCGGGGTCGTGCGCGCCGGGATGCGCGCTGACCTCGCGGTGTTCGAGGGAGATCCCTATCGGGCCGAGGATCCACGTGGCACGCGGTGTGTCCTGACCGTGGTGCAGGGACGGCTTGCTCACGGGGACGCGCCGTTGGCCGACGCGCCCGGGCGCGCGCGCTGAGCGCAGACGCCGGGTGTCGTCACCGCCCGGACCTTGACGTGTCCGATGACGGATGGTTGTGTCGCAGGCACTTCACGGCGACGGTCCCTTCGGGACATGGAGTGCGGCGGATCGCGCAGGACTCGGCAGTGTCCGAGTCACGCGCGATCCCTTGCCACCCGGGCGGGTCTGTCGTGGCGGAGCCGACCAAGTAGACAACGCACGTCTCCGGGCCGCACCGGACGACGGGCGGTCCCAACGGTCGACGCTTCGTCGTTCGACAGGTGGGGCCCCCCCCCCCACAACC
>JBBDIX010000084.1:13196-24311 GCA_040880235.1 Nitriliruptoraceae bacterium | reverse complement strand
CCCGGCAGCGATGCCGGGGCCCACCTGTGCCGACCTTGGACGTCCTGACATTGCCAGCCGTGTGGCCGCTCTGGTACGAAGCGCGCTCGAACATCGGGACGTCGCGGAGGAACGACATGGCAGAGCGTCCAGCGGACGTCGACGAGGTCTTCGAAGATGCTGACGCGTTCGACGACGGGGACGACCTCGACGACGACGGTCTGGAGGACGACCTCGACGACGACGGTCTGGAGGGCGACCTCGACGACGACGGTCTGGAGGGCGACCTCGACGACGACGATTTGGAGGGCGACCTCGAGGTGGGCGTGGACGACGACGAGATCGTCGAGGTAGACCTCGACACGGCCGCGGCTGCCGAGGAGGTCGAGGATGACGAGGCCGAGGCGACGGTCGCATCGGTCATCGGGGTGTTCGACGACGAACCCGTGGTCGGGGCAGACGACGACGGCGAGGACCTCGCCGACGACGTCGACGGCATTCGGGAGCGGGAGTTCGTGTGTCGCCGGTGTCATCTCGCGAAGCGCGACACGCAACTGGCCGACGAGAAGGCCATGCTCTGTCGCGACTGCGCATGATCCCTGGCCGGACGACATCGTCTCCGACAGCCCGTCGCACCGCTGCGCGTGCCGGTGCGCCACTGCTCGCGGTGGCATCGGGCGTGGCACTGCTGCTCGCGCACCCTCCGGTCGGCCTCTGGTGGACGACGTTCCTGCACGCCCCTCTGCTTCTCGCGGCGGTCTGGGCCGCCGGGGACGAGGCACGGCCGCGCGCGGTGTCAGGGCTCGGTGCACTCGCGGGCGCGGTGGCCTTCGGCCCACTGATCGGCTGGATCGCCGCTCCCGCCGGTTGGGTCGGCTGGGGACTGCTGGTCGCACTGCAGTCGGCCTGGATGGCGGTACTGGCCTGGTTGCTGTGGCATGTCCGGAGTCACCGGTACGTCCCGGCGCTGGGTGCCGTGCTGTTCACGGGCATCGACGCCTGGCGCGGAATCGTGCCGTTCAACGGGTTCGAGTGGGGCGCGATTCCCTATGCCCACGTCGACTCGTGGATGCTGCCGGTGGCTCGCGTGCTCGGTGCTCGAGGCATCACCCTGCTGGTGGTCCTGGCTTCGCTGGCGGCGCTCGTCGTCGTGCGCGACCTGTGGGCGATCCGCGGGGCCGTGGCCCGGCAGGGTCTGCCGCATCGGCCGATCGCGATGCTCGTCGCTGCCCTGCTCGCGTCGGCGCTGCTCGTGTCCGATCCGCCGCCGCCGACGGGATCGATCGACATACTGGTCGCCCAGGGGCACGACGTGCGGTTCTGGGAGGATCCGGTCGCCGACCTGGCACACACGGTCGCGACGAACCTGCGTGACGACACCCTCGCGGCGATCGGAGATGGTCCGTCGCCAGACCTCGTCGTGTGGCCGGAGAGTTCCGTCGATCGGGATCCGTCGTCGGGTGGCGGTGCGATGCTGGCCCCGCTCGTCGACGAGGTCGCGTCCGTTGCCGGCGAACTGATCGCCGGCACGACCCTCGATGGGCCGAGTCCCGGGCAGGATCGGTACGTCGCGGCGTCCCGGTACGTCGGTGGGTTCCACGAGGTCGAGCGCTACGTGAAGCGACGCCTCGTCCCGTTCGGTGAGTACGTGCCGTTGAGGCCCCTGATCGGCTGGTTCCCCCCGCTCGAACAGGTACCGCGCGACGCCATCGCCGGCGACGCACCGATGATCATGCACACGACGCACGGCGCGAGGGTCGCGGTCGTGATCTGCTTCGAGACCCTGTTCGCGGGCATCGTGCGCGGCAATGTGCTCGCCGAGGACGAACCGGCTCAGCTCGTGCTCACGCTCACCAACGACGCGTCGTTCCGAGACACCGGCGAACCTGCGCAGCACCTGGCCCAGAGTCGTCTGCGCGCGGTGGAGACCGGGCGGTGGGTGGTCCACGCGGCGTTGTCCGGTGCCTCGGCGTTCGTCGATCCTGACGGTCGTGTCCATGACGAGACGCAGGTGTTCACCCGGGACACGATCCGCCGTGACGTGCCCCTGGTCGAGGGTCGCACGCCCTACCTCGTGATCGGGGACGTGGTGGGCTGGACGACGCGCATCGGGGTGCTGCTGCTCGCCGGCCTGGTGGCGTGGGGCGGTCGGGCTGGACGGTCGTCAGGCGGTAGCCTCTCGCGGCGCTGACCAGGCCCCCGTCGTCCAGCGGCCCAGGATCCCACCCTTTCAAGGTGGTGACGCCGGTTCGAATCCGGTCGGGGGTACCCGTCGTCCCGATACCCTGTGCGGTCGTCGAGCACCAGGAATGCGTGTGACAGCCAAGGTCGAGGTGCAGATTCCCGTCGAGCGCCAGAAGGCGGCGCAGGCGGCAGGAAACTTCGAGCTCGAGGATCTTCCCGGTCGGCTCGCGCAACCCGACGCCGCCGTGCGCGTGGGCAAGGCCACCAAGGCCGACAAGGCCCTGCGCAGTGTCCGCTCCCTGAACGGCATCACGAAGCTGGCGCCTGCCCAGGTGATCGTGAACTACGGGCGATCCGAGTCCCGCTGGGCGATGGGGTACCAGAAGCGCCGAGCCGGTTCTGCCGAGTTCCACGAACTGCTGTCGTATGCCCGCCAGATCATCGGGCTCGATGCCGAGGGTCGCATCCTCATCTGCCTGATGGGCCACGCCGGTCAGGGCCCCTGCATCCCGTTGTGGATCCCCCGCGACGACGTGACGCTGACCGTGCAGCCCAACGACATCATCCTGCGCTTCAACGACATGACCTTCGACTGGTGAGCCCCGAGGACCTGCTCGCCTTCGCCGAAGGACTGGCCGACGTCGCCGACCGGATCACCACGACCGCGTTCCGTGCCGGCCTCGAGGTGCGCACGAAGGCCGACGGCAGCTGGGTCACGGATGCCGACGAGCACGTCGAGACCGAGTTGTCGGCACGGATCCGTGACCAGTTCCCGGACCATGTGGTCTTCGGAGAGGAGCACGGCACCGTCGGCAGTGGCCCCGCCGTCACGTGGGTGATCGATCCCATCGACGGGACCAGCAACTTCGTCCGAGGCAACCCGGTGTTCGCGACGCTCATCGCCGTGCAGGTCGACGGCGTGGAGCAGTGTGGGGTCGTGTCCGCGCCAGCGCTGGGGTCACGATGGCGTGCCGGTCGCGGGATCGGTGCCTGGCAGGACGGCCGCGCCATCGCGGTGAGCGCCGTCGACCGGATCGCGGATGCCGAGGTGTCCACGGGCGACCTTCGTTATCTCGAGGCGGCCGGTGTGGGTCCCGCCGTGCGAGGCCTGCTGGCAGACGCGTCACGGCAGCGTGGGTACGGCGACTTCTGGCAGCACTGTCTGGTTGCGGCCGGGAGCACCGACGTCGCGCTGGAGGCCGACGTGAAGCGGTGGGACCTCGCAGCGGTCCGCATCGTCGTGGAGGAGGCTGGAGGGCGCTTCACGACGTTCGACGGAAGGGCGACGTCCGATGGTCCCACCGCGTTGAGCACCAACGGCCGTCTGCACGACGAGGTGCTGGGTCGACTGGCCGTCTGACCACGGTTGCCACTTGACCGTGCGCGCATCGCACACGAGACTGCGGACACCACGTCGACGGTGCCGCCCGTGAGGACCTCGCGAGCATCGTTGGGGACAGGACAGGAGGGGCCGTGGACGAGTCCGTGACGCCAGATCGGCGTTCGAGTGGTTCGCGCACGCTGTCCCGGGGACTGTCGCTGCTGACCGCGCTCGGTCGTGAGTCGGACGGTGCGACCGTGTCGAGCCTGGCGGAGGCCACCAACCTCGATCGGGCCGTGCTCTATCGCCTGCTGGAGACCCTGACGGCCGAGGGATTCGTGATCCGCGACCCGGACTCGCGGCGATACCGACTCGGGCTCTCCATGCTCGAACTCGGCGTGCGTGCCGCGCAGGGACTGGAGGTCCGTCGGCTCGCCGGGTCTGCTCTCCGAGCACTGTCCGAGGAGACCAACGAGACGGCGTGTCTGGCGGTCCGAGACCGAGAGGACATGGTCGTCGTCGAGGTCATCGAACCCGACGGACGGTTCGTGCAGGTCAACTACCGGATGGGATTTCGCCATCCCCTGGGGGTCGCGGCCCACGGCAAGGCCCTGCTCGCGTTCCTGCCCGAAGGGGCCAACAACCCGGATCTGCAGCCGGTTCGTCAGCGCGGTGTCGCCTACACGCGCGATGAACTCGAGTCCGGCGCCTCCGGGGTGGCGGCACCGGTGTTCGACCACACGGGAATGGCCGTCGCCGCGGTGGGCATCGTCGCACCGACGTCGCGACTGCCCGAGCCCGAGACGATCGCCCTGCGTGTCCTGCGGTCCGCCCGAGAGATCAGCGAACGGCTGGGTTGGCGTCCTCGGCGCATGGCGTGACGCTGGCGCCGATGGACCCCGACGAGCCGCGACTGGCCACCGTCGAACTCCTCGGCGCCCTCACGTACGGACAGCTGCGATCCTTCGCGGCGACGGCACAGACGGTCGCGATCGCCCCGACCATTTCACTCGCCGAGCGGATCGCGGATCTCGCGATCGGTGAGTACGAGCGGCACGTGCGTCTTCGGACTCACCTGGAGACGCAGACGGAGCTGCCGGCGGCCGTCATGGACCGGCAGCGTCCGCGGTTCGACGCCTACTTCGACCGTGCCCCCCTGGGCGACTGGTTCGGGGCCTGTGCCTTCTTCGCGCTGGGTCTTCCCATCGCGTCGGACTTCGCGCGTGCGGTGGCGCCGGTGCTGGACGAACGCACCGCAGACGTGGTCGTCGCCGCCCTCGACCGGGGCGGGCTGCAGCAGGAGGCCCTCGAGCGGTGTGCCGTGCAGCTCACGACCGAGGAACAGCGTGATCGCGCGCGGCACCTCGCCGCTGACCTGCTCGGGCGTGCCCTGACCGGATTCCAGGCCGTGATGTCCGACACCGATGCGCTGGACGTCCTGTTCGCCACCGATGGTGACGACGTCGCCGGTCCACAGCATGTCCGGCAGCTCGCGATGACCGTGCTCGAAGGGCACCGACGACGGGTCGTCGAACTCGGGCTCGAGGGACTCGACGACGTCAGCTGACGTCGTGCGGTGGGTCTCGATCAGCCCTCGACACGCGCCTGTTCGAGGTGGACCCCCTCCCACGCCGCGTCTCGCGCGGGGTGGTCCGCTCGCTGATGGCCGCCCCTCGACTCGGTCCGCAGCGTGGCTCCGCGGACGATGAGCCGTGCGGCGGTGAGCGCATGTCGACGGGCGACGTCGTTGCGTGGTGTCGCGGCGATCCATCCGTCGATCTGGTCGGAGACCTGTGCCAGACCGGTAGCCGAACGCACCGGACCGGCTCCATCGAGCATCGCCCGCCGCAGCGCACCGAGGACGTCCCCGGCGTCCCCATGCTCGGCCGACGGGGCGTCGGTCTCCAGACCAGGGACCGGTTCTCCCGCGCCGGTTGGGCGCGAGGTCGCATCGTCGACGATGGCCGCGGCGACACGTGCACCGAACACGAGGGCCTCGGCAAGCGAGTTGCCGGCCATCCGGTTGGCCCCGTGCACTCCGGTGGAGGCCACCTCACCGCAGGCGTACAGGCCGTCGAGCGACGTGCGACCGTGCAGATCCGTGCGTACGCCGCCCGTGTGGTAGTGGGCTGCGGGGCACACCGGGACGCGTTGCGTCGTGAGGTCGAAGCCATGAGCAGCGACGCCCTGCAGGACCGTCGGGAACTCCTCGGCGAGTCGGTCGGCACCGATGGTGGTCGCATCGAGCCAGGCAACCCCATCGGCGTGCTCGAGGATGGCGTGGGCCACGACGTGGCGGGGCGCGAGTTCGGCATCGGGATGCACGTCGGTGAGGAACCGCCGGCCGGACGCGTCGTGGAGGGTCGCTCCGCTCCCGCGGAGTGCCTCGGTGAGGAGGAGTCGACGATCACCTTCGGTTGCGAGCGCGGTGGGGTGGAACTGCATGAACTCGACGTCACGCACGACCGCGCCGGCGGAGAACGCCAGCGACAGGCCGTCGCCGGTCGCAGAGATCGGATTGGTCGTTGCGGCCCACAGGCCCCCACAGCCCCCGGTCGCGAGCACGATCGCGGTGCCGAGGATCGAGATCCGTCGTCCGTCGACGTCGACGTCGACCCCGACGATTCGTCCGTCGGGGGCTCGTCGCAGACACGTCGCCGTGCCGACGATGCGCCGGACCCGTTCCACGATCCCAGCGCGCAGGACCCGCACGAGTTCGGCCCCCGTCGCATCCGCGCGCCGCACGGATCGAGCGACGCTCTGACCGCCCTCGCGCGCCAGCGACAGGGCACCGTCGGGTCCCCGGTCGAACCGACCCCCGAGGGAGACGAGCCGGGCCACGTGACCGGGAGTCTCTGCGGCGAGCACGCGAGCCGCGACCGGATCGGTCAGGCCGTCGCCCGTCGCGAGCGTGTCGTGGGTGTGCAGGTCGGTGCTGTCGTCGTCACCGACTGCTGCGGCCAGTCCTCCCTGCGCCCAGGGAGACGATCCGCCGTCGGCGCCGGCTGCCTTGTCGATGATCGTGATCGACAGGTGGTCGGGCAGGCACAGGGCGGTGTACAGGCCGGCTGCACCGGCACCGACGATGACGATGTCGCTGACGAGTGAGGTGGTGTCTGACATGACGGGAGTCGACCTCCGCAGGTCCGCTGGAGGACTTCAGCTGGACGATGGGACGGAGTACCTCGACCGGAACGTGGCCAGGTCCATCTCCGCGAGGTCGGCGACCAGCTGGTCGTGGAACTCGCCCGCCTGTTCCGGCCCGGAGAAGGTCTGTGCCCAGACGAGCGCACCGGTGGCCACGACCTGCAGCTGGACGTCGAAGAGCATCCCGTCGTAGCCGCCACGCTGGCGGGTCAGCGCCCGGTAGAGGTCCCGGGGCCGGGCGTCGTCGTTCACGTCGATCTCCACGGCGAGGGTGATGCGACCGGCAACGCTACTGCACGTCGCGCGCATCCCCGGACCGGCGTGCTGGTCAGTAGCGGTGCTCGGGACCGGGGAACTCGCCGTTGGCGACCTCGGCGTGGAAGGACCGGACGGCATCGGAGATCTGGGACCGCAGGTCGGCATAGGCCTTCACGAAACGGGGCCGGTGGCCGGTGGTGAGCCCCAGCAGGTCGTGCCACACGAGGACCTGCGCGTCGGTACCTGCACCCGCGCCGATCCCGATGGTGGGGACGGCAACCGCGGCGGTCACCTCGTCCGCGAGGTCAGCCGGGATGCACTCGAGCACGATCGAGAACGCGCCGGCGTCCGTGAGCGCGACGGCATCCTGCACGATCTGCCGAGCAGAGGCCTCGTCGCGCCCCTGGACGCGAAATCCTCCGAACTGGTGCACGGACTGCGGCGTGAGCCCCAGGTGTCCCATCACCGGGATGCCGCGATCGACGAGGTGGCCGACCGTCTCCACCATGGTCCGGCCGCCCTCGAGCTTGACCGCGTGCGCGCCTGACTCCTTGAGCAGCCGCGTCGACGCGTCGAAGGCATCGACCGGGCCGTTCTGGTAGGAGCCGAACGGCAGGTCCGCGACGATCAGTGCATGCTGGGTGCCTCGGGCCACCGCAGCGGTGTGGTGGATCATCTCGTCGAGGGTGACGGGAAGCGTGGTGGAGTGGCCGAGCACGACCATGCCCAGTGAGTCACCCACGAGCAGGACCGGCACACCGACCTCGTCGAGAAGTGCCGCCATGTTCGCGTCGTAGGCCGTGATCATCACGAATCGTTCGCCGCGCTGCTTTGCCAGCGTGAGGTCGTGGATGCTCACCGGCCCGTCGGTCAGGCGCATGTCGGTCCCTGTCCGCCGATGGGTCGTGTGGTTCGTCGTGTCGCGACGTGTGCCGTCCAGTGTGCCGCCCGCGAGCGGGTCCGGCGAGTCGTCACCCGCGCCACCCGCTGGTGATCGGTACCCGCCGGTCCCGGCCGAACGCGCGCGTCGTGATCTTCGGACCGGGCGCCGCCTGACGCCGCTTGTACTCGGCGCGATCGATCATCTGGAGGATCTCGCGGACCAGTGCGCGCGGATGCCCGCGCTCGACGATCGCGTCGATGCCGAGGTCGTCCTCGACGTAGGCCGCGATGATGTCGTCGAGCACGCCGTAGTCCGGCAGCGAGTCGAGGTCGACCTGCCCCGGCCGTAGTTCCGCGGAAGGAGGCTTCGTGATGGTCGAGGTCGGGATGACCTCCTGCTCGAGGTTGCGCCAGTGGGCAAGCTCGTACACGAGCGTCTTGGGCACGTCCTTCAGGGGAGCGAAACCGCCGGCCATGTCTCCGTAGAGCGTCGCGTAGCCGACCGCGTACTCCGACTTGTTGCCCGTCGTCAGCACGATGGACCCGTGTTCGTTGGACAGCGCCATGAGCAGCAGTCCGCGGACGCGCGACTGCAGGTTCTCGTAGGCGACCCCGGCCCCGGGCCCCGTCGAGGAGGTCGTCGGGTCGGCGAAGCCGGTCGCGACCAGCCCATCGAGGGTCGTTCCGGCGGCGGCGACGATGTCGGTGATCGGCAGCAGTTCGAAGCGGCAGCCGATGCGCTCGGCGAGGTCCCGCGCGTCGTCCACGGAGTGTCCCGACGAGTAGCGAGACGGCATGCCGACGCCGAGCACGTGGTCGGCACCCAGGGCATCCACGGCCACGGCCGCGACCACGGCGGAGTCGATGCCTCCCGACAGGCCGATGACGGCGTCGAGAAAACCATTGCGATGGCAGTAGTCCCGCGTTGCCCGGACCAGTGCGTGCCACACCTCGCCGACGGGATCGAGCCGGTCGACGCCCTGTGGGGCACTCGTCGCCCCACCGGCTGGTCGGTGGGTGCTGGTGTCCACGGAGCCTGCCACGGCCGTGGGGCCCGCTCCGGCCGGTTCGACGTCGACGATCACGAGGTCCTCGGCGAACTGTGATCCGCGCGCCACGATCGTGCCGCTCGGATCACAGACCATCGAGTCGCCGTCGAAGACGACGTCGTCCTGCCCGCCGACCACGTTGCACCACGCGATCCATGCCGCCGATGACGTCGCGTGGTGGGTGACCCAGCGTTCGCGTTCGGCGCGCTTGCCTCGGTGGAACGGTGAGGCGTTGAGCACGGCGACGACCTGGGCCCCGGCCTGCACCGCATCGCGCACGGGTCCCCGTTCGATCCACAGGTCCTCACAGATGACCACGCCGACGGACACGCCGGCGACGGTCACCACGCAGGGCTCGTCGGACGAGAGGAAGTACCGAGCCTCGTCGAACACCCCATGGTTCGGCAGGCGGTGCTTGTCGTAGGTGGCCACCAGCGCCCCGTCGGCGAGCACCGACGCGGAGTTGGTCAGGGCGCGAGTTGCGAGTGCCACGTCCCAGTGTTCACGATCGGTGCGGTCGCCGGCTCCTGCGCCGACGTGTCCGACCACGGCGGTGGTTCCCGGCGGTCCCTGGTCGGCGAGGCGTTCCAGCGCGAGCAGGTTGCCGTCCACGAACTCGCGCTTGAGGAGCAGGTCCTCGGGCGGATATCCCGTGAGGGTGAGTTCGGTGAAGACCACGAGGTCGGCACCGAGGCCTGCTGCGCGACGCCACGCATCGAGGATGCGGCGCACGTTGCCGTCGATGTCGCCGACGCGCGCAGCGACCTGTGCCAGTGCGAGTCTCACGTGCCGCCCCTCCACCGGCCCGGCACGCGCCGGGTACGGCAAACCGAAACCTGGTGGAAACGCGACGACAACCGGTGGGAAACGGCGTCTCCGTAGGGTCCTGACCGTACCGGCCCCCGACCACCGGTGACCCTGCCCGGTCCCCGGATCCAGACCATGAGGAGATCATCCGTGAAGCGACTGCTGAGGCAGGCGACCGTGGTGAGCATGCTGCTGGTGCTGACCGCGGCTCCCGCCCACGCCCAGGAGGTCGGCCAGCAGCTGGCTGACCTCACCCTTGCAACACTCGTGCTGTACCTGATGCTGGCCACGGTGCTCGTGTTCATCATGCACGCCGGGTTCACCCTGCTCGAGGCCGGGATGACGCGGACCAAGAACGCCGCGAACATCATTGGCAAGAACCTGATGACCATCTCGCTCGGCATGCTCGCCTACTACGCCATCGGGTGGGGCCTCATGTACGGCGACCAGGTCGCCGGGTTCATCGGCACCGACAGCTTCTTCCTGCTCGGGGGTTCGTACGAGCCGGGCGCGACCCTCGAGATGGACTTCGCCTTCCAGGCGATGTTCGCCGCCACCGCCGCCACGATCGTGTCCGGTGCGGTGGCAGAACGCATGAAGTTCGGTGCCTACCTCGTGGTCGCCGTCGTCATGACCGCCCTGATCTATCCCGTCGTCGGGGCATGGACGTGGGGCGGCGGCTGGGTCTCCGAACTCGGGTTCCAGGACTTCGCGGGGTCGACCATCGTCCATCTCGTCGGAGGCGTCGCTGCACTCGTCGGGGCGAAGGTCCTCGGGCCGCGAATCGGCAAGTACTCGGCGGACGGCAGGCCACGGGCGATCCCGGGTCACTCGATGCCGCTGGTCGCCCTCGGGACCCTGCTGCTGTTCTTCGGGTGGTTCGGGTTCAACGGTGGATCGGTGCTGGCGCTCGACGGGCCGCTGATCGCGAAGGTCCTCGTCACCACGGCGCTCGCCGGTGGTGCAGGCGGGGTCGCTGCGGCCTTCTGGACTCGCTTCCGGGGCGGGCGTTGGGACGTCGCCATGATGGCCAACGGCATCCTCGCGGGACTGGTCGGCATCACGGCCGGAGCGGACGCGGTCAGCAACGGGATGGCGGTGCTCGTCGGGTTCATCGCCGGTGTGATCGTCGCGGTCTCGGTCACCACCCTGGATCGGTTGCGGATCGACGACCCGGTGGGTGCCATCAGTGTGCACGGCACGTGCGGGATCCTCGGCACCCTGTGGGTCGGGCTCGCGGCGACCGACGGTGGCCTGCTGTACGGGGGAGGAGTGGACCTGCTCGTCTCTCAGGTGCTCGGCCTCCTCGGCGTGATCGCGTGGGTCGGTGTCACCTCGGCGATCCTGTTCGGCACGCTGAAGGCCGTCGGGCAGCTGCGAGTCTCCGAGAAGGAGGAGATCGAGGGTCTCGACGTCAATGAGCACGGCGTCGCCGGGTACCCCGAACTCGTCTGAGCGCATCGCGAAGCGGGCGTGTCACGGGCGTTC
>JBBDIX010000084.1:7368-13186 GCA_040880235.1 Nitriliruptoraceae bacterium | reverse complement strand
CCCCCGCTTCTCGCGCGTGGCCGGAGCTGGTCGCCACTACCCTGACGGCAAGGACGTGAGGAGCGCAGGTGGACAGGCAACAGGAGTATGTACTGCGCACCGTCGAGGAACGCGACGTGCGGTTCATCCGCCTGTGGTTCACCGACGTGCTCGGCTTCCTCAAGAGTGTGGCGATCACTGCCGCGGAACTCGAGAACGCCTTCACGGAGGGCATCGGGTTCGACGGCTCCTCGATCGAGGGGTTCGCACGCGTGCAGGAGGCCGACATGCTCGTCGTGCCCGACGCGTCCACCTTCCAGATCCTGCCGTGGCGTCCTGAGTCCCAGGGCGTGGCCCGGATGTTCTGTGACATCGTCACGCCCGATGGCCAGCCCTTCGCGGCGGATCCTCGCTACGTGCTCAAGCGCACACTGGAACGAGCCGCAGACATGGGGTTCACGTTCTACGTGCACCCGGAGATGGAGTTCTTCCTGTTCGAGGACTCCCACGGCGCGAAGCCGCTCGACAACGGCTCGTACTTCGACATGACGCCGCTGGACGTCCAGCAGGACTTCCGGCGCCAGGCGATCAACATGCTCGAACGGATGAGCATCTCGGTCGAATACTCACACCACGAGGTCGCGCCGTCCCAGCACGAGATCGACCTGCGTTACGCCGATGCGCTGACGATGGCCGACAACATCATGACGTTCCGCCTCGTGGTCAAGGAGACCGCGCTGCAGCGGGGCATCTACGCGTCGTTCATGCCCAAGCCCATCGAGGGCGAGTGGGGCAGTGCGATGCACCTGCACCTGTCCCTGTTCGAGGGGGACAACAACGCGTTCCACGACGCGTCGGACCCGTATCGACTGTCGCCCACGGCCCGGTCGTTCACGGCGGGCGTACTGCGTCACGCACGTGAGTTCACCGCGATCACCAACCAGTGGGTGAACTCCTACAAGCGGCTCACGGCACGCCTGCACGGACCGATGCCCTCCGGCGAGGCCCCCGTGTTCGTGACCTGGGGGCACTCGAACCGCAGCGCGCTCGTCCGGGTTCCCATGTACAAGCCCCGCAAGAACGCCTCGACCCGGATCGAGTATCGCGCCCCGGATCCGGCCTGCAACCCGTATCTGGCGTTCGCCTGCCTGCTGTCCGCGGGCCTCAAGGGCATCGAGGAGGGCTACGAACTCCCGCCCGAGCAGGAGGACAACAGCTTCGAACTCACCCCGGCAGAGCGCGCGGCATCGGGGATCCAACGGCTGCCGCAGAGCCTGGGTGAGGCGCTGGCCCTGATGGAGTCCTCCGAACTGGTCGCGGAGACGCTCGGCGAGCACCTGTTCAGCTACTTCCTGGCCAACAAGCGTCGCGAATGGGACGAGTACTCCGCACACGTCACGACGTTCGAACTCGAACGCTACCTGCCGCTGCTCTGACGTGGTCAGCCGCCCGGTCTCGCTGCGGGCGCGTCTCGCCCAGGCGGGACTCGACCCCGATCGCGTCCTCGACGACCTGACCTCCTCGGGGCTCCTCGATGACGAGGACCAGGCAGATCGCCTGCTCGCGCTGCTGTCGGAGGCCGCCGAACCGAACGACGCGGCCGACGTGCTGGTGCGCCTGGCTCGCGACCCGGCTCGGCTCGGACCCGTGCTCGACGACCAGGCATGGCTCACCCGCGTGGTGGCGGTGGCCGGGGCGTCGCGACCACTGGGTGAACTCATCGCCCGGTACGACGACGCGTTGGAGTCGCTCCACACCCTCGACGTGGTCGATCGCGACGCCGTGGAGCGAGCCTGCAAGGCGGCCGTGCTCGAGAGCGACGACCTGGACCGTCAGGCCGCGGGCCTCGCTGCGGTGCGACGCGCCGCCACCGCAGACATCGCCGCGCGGGACCTGACCGGGACGGCGACGCTCGACGAGGTCGGGGCGGAGCTGTCCCGGCTCGCCGAGGGGGTCCTCACGGGAACGCTGGCCGGCATCCGGGCGAGGTTCGCCGCAGAGCACCGCTCCGACGTCCGGGTCGCGGTCATCGGCATGGGGAAACTGGGCGGCCACGAGCTCAACTACGTCTCCGACATCGACGTGATCTTCGTCCACGAACCGATCGACGACCAGGACGACCACGCATCGCAGCACGTCCGTGGGGTGCTCACCCGACTGCTCGAACTGCTGAACGCGTCCACGACCATGGGACGTGTCTACGAGATCGATCCGACGCTGCGACCCGAGGGCACCTCCGGTGCACTGTCGCGCACGGTCGACTCGTACGTCGCCTACTGGGAGCGCTGGGCACGTACGTGGGAGTTCCAGGCGATGCTCAAGGCACGTCCCGTTGCCGGTGACCTGGACCTCGGCCGGCAGCTCATGGAGCGTGCGGAGCCCTTCGTGTGGCCGGAACGGCTCGAGTCCGGCGTGGTCGCCGAGATCCGCGAGATGAAGTCACGCATCGAGTCCAAGCCTGAGGTCGTGCGCCACGGGGAACGACAGATCAAGCTCGGTCCGGGCGGCATCCGCGACATCGAGTTCGCCGTGCAGTTGCTCCAGCTCGTGCACGGACGGGCCGACCGGTCCCTGCGCTGCACGGGCACGCTGCCGACGCTCGAGGCGCTGGTCGCCAACGGGTACGTCGACGAGGACGACGCCGAACCCTTCGCCGCGGCCTACCGGCTGCTGCGGACCGTGGAACACCGCCTGCAGCTCGCCCACGAGCGACGCACCCACACGGTTCCCGAGGACCCTGCGCGGCAGGAGTGGTTGGCCCGCTCACTGGGGTACCGGGCCGGACCGGACGGCCCCGCCCGTGAGGCCATGCTCCGTGAACTCTCCACGACCCAGGCCCGGGTCCGGGAGCTCCACGCGAAGCTGTTCTACCGCCCCCTGCTGGAGGCCTACGCGGTCGTTCCCGCCGAGACCGGGGAGGTCAGCGTTCCCGGTCAGGTCACCGCGATGGGCGACGAGGCGGCTCGCGAACGTCTCGAGGCACTGGGCTTTCGTGACGGCCAGGCAGCCCTGCGTCACGTCCGCGGGCTGACGGGCGGGCTGTCGCGCCGGTCGCGCACCGTGCGTGCGGTGCTGCCGGCCATGCTCCAGGTCCTGCAGGACACCCCGGACCCGGACGCCGGCCTGGCATCGTTTCGTGAACTGGTGGAGTCCGCGAATGCCGCCGAGAAGCTCATGACCTGGTTGCGCGACAACCCGGCGTCGGTGGAACTCGTCGGCCGGGTGCTCGGGACCAGTGTCGTGGCCGGGGAACTGCTCGTCGGTCAGCCTCGCGGGATCGAGTGGTTGCGGGACGACACGCTTCGAGACACTCCGCGGACACGTGAGGAACTGGTCCGCATGGCGCTCGCCCGCATGCACTGGCAGGACACCACCGCGGCACTGCGGCGCCTCAAGCGCAGCGAACTCCTACGGCTCGTGCTGCGCGACCTGTCGGGCGGGGTGACCGTCGGAGTGGTCGGCGAGGAGCTGTCGGCACTGGCCGATGCCTGCCTCGTCGGTGCCCTGCATGCCGAGCTTGCGTCGCGCGTCGAGGCACTCGGACTCGCCGGGCCGCAGGACCTGGGACTCCGCTTCGCGATCATCGGGATGGGCAAGCTCGGGGGACGCGAACTCAACTACGCATCCGACCTCGACGTGCTGTTCGTCCACGAGGTCGTCGAGGGAGCCGACGAGGAGCAGTCCAACCGACTCGCGCTGGAGATCGCCGGCAACGTCATGCGGTCCCTGTCGACCATCACGGCCGAGGGATCCGCCTTCGACATCGACGCAGACCTGCGACCGGAGGGTCGCAACGGTGCGTTGTCCCGCACGCTCACGTCCTACCGGGCCTACTGGGAACGCTGGGCGGAACCCTGGGAGCACCAGGCGTTGTTGCGGGCCCGACGGGTGGCCGGAGACGACGATCTCGGCCGGCGCTTCGTGGAGGAGGCCGCGACCTTCGCCTACCCCACCGAGGACACCGCAGGCCCGATGCGACGCATGAAGGCACGCATCGAGAAGGAACGCATCCCACGTCGAGTTCCTGCCGAGCGCCACCTCAAGCTCGGTCCCGGCGGTCTGAGCGACGTGGAGTGGACCGTCCAGATGCTCCAGCAGCGTCACCACGACGTGCCCGTGGTGCGCACCCCGTCGACGATGGCGGCGATCGATGCCCTGCAGGACGCGGACCTGATGCGTCACGCCGACGCCGACTGGTTGCGTGACGGCCACCGGTTCGCCTCCCAGGTCCGCAACCGCCTGTACCTGCTGCGCCATCGCGACGTCGACGTGCTGCCGACGTCATCGACGGCACTGGAGGTGCTCGCACGAAGCCTCGGGTATCCGCGCGGAGACTGGCAGCAGCTCGAGGAGGACTGGCGTCGCCACTCGCGACACGTGCGACGCGTGTGTGAACAGCTGTTCTACGGCATCGACCCGGACACGCGCGAGGGAACGTGGTGATCCCGTACGCCGTGGTGTTCGACTGCGACGGGACCATCGCCGACACCGAGTCGCTGTCCAGCCGTGCGTGGACCGAGGCCCTCGACGAGCACGGGTACACCGCCACCGACGACGACTTCCGCGCGGTCATCGGACACCCCTTCCCGCAGAACTGGGCGTACTTCTCCCGGCGGGTGGATCTCGGCGACCGGGACCGGTTCCGGGACGGGCTGCGCATCCGGTTCCGGGCGCTGCTCGACACCGACCTGCAGGTGCATCCCGACGCGCAGGAGACGATCCGTCGGCTTGCTGCGTGCAGCGTCCCGCTGGCCGTCGCGTCGTCGTCCAGCCACGCGCACGTCGAGCGGGTGCTCGACCATGCGGGGGTTCGTGCACTCGTGACGGCGGTGATCGGAGCCGACGACGTGGCCCACGCCAAGCCTGCACCGGATCCCTACCTCGACGCCTGTGCCCGTCTGGAGGCCGATCCCACCCGTTCGACCGCTGTCGAGGACACGGCCGTCGGTGTCACCAGCGCAACCTCTGCCGGGCTCTTCACCGTCGGGGTGCTGCGTGTGCACACCCGCCGCGAGGACCTCGTCGATGCGGACCGTGTCGTGGAACGGGTCACCGTCGAGGCGCTCGTCTCGCCACAGGCCCTCTGAGGGGCGGGACCTTCGGCGGTCATCTGGCGACCTTGGGCCCCGAAGGCGCCGCCTGCCGTCCCGCACACTCGTCGTGGGTTCAGCTCCACCCAGACCCGGAGCATCCCCAGGAGACGGACAGATGGCAACGCGCACCGAGAAGGTCGAGGCGACCGCCCTGTCGGCGCCCGACGTCGAACTGCGACTCCGCCCCAACGCATTCGTGACCGTCGTCGCACTCTTCGCGATGGTCGTCGGGATCTTCTCGGTCCTCGGCGGTGTCGGTGGCGCGGTCTACACGTACCAGCAGGCGGCGGTGGAGAACATCACCACCCCGGCCGACGCCCCGATCGCAGAGACTCCGGTTCGTGGACCGTTCACGATGTGGGCACAGTCCGACATCATCACCCAGCACCAGCTCGATCGGACCGAGGGCCTGCGCTATGCAGAGATGCCTCGCATGATCCCCATGATGGACGAGGCGGGCGCTCCGATGATGGATGAGGCCGGCGAGCCGATGATGATGGAGAACACGGCACGCCTGAGCTGGATCGATGCGACCTCGCTGACCACCGTGCTCGGTGTGGGCATCCTCGCCTACGCCTTCAGCGCCTTCGCCCTGGTGATGGGCCTGACGCTGCTCGGGATCGGCCTGGTGCTCTACCGGTTCCGCCGCACGACGGTGAGTCTGCACTGACGATCTGAAGGGTCGGACCCGTCCGACCAGCCTGTCTCCAGACAGCGGGATGCACGGGACGAGGGAGGCCGGGGGG
>JBBDIX010000084.1:0-7358 GCA_040880235.1 Nitriliruptoraceae bacterium | reverse complement strand
CCGCGTGCGCCGGGTGCACACCCGGGCACGAGTCGGGGGGATCGCCGGACATCGAGTTGACGGACTCGAACACACGTTCGATACTCGGCGAACGATGCCCGCCTCCTCCGACGCCCTGTCCAGCACCTTCGTCCCCGACGCGGAGGCGTGGTCGAACGCGGCATCCCTCGAGCCATCTCTGCTGGAGGTCGCCGGTCCACTCGTGCCCCTGCTCGGCGAACCGGGACTGCGACGGGGTGCCCTGTACACGGTGACTGCCTCACGTTCGCTCGCACTCCAGCTGGTCGCGACGACCTCCTCGAGGGCCTGGTGTGCGATCGTCGGCGTGCCGGGACTGGGGCTCGCCGCTGCGCAGGAGGCGGGGGTGTGTCTGGATCGTCTGGTGGTCGTCCCCTCACCCGGTGACCGCTGGCTCGAGGTCGTCTCCACGCTCGTCGACGGATTCGACGTGGTGGTCCTGCAGCACACCGGATCGCTGACCCCCACGGTGGTCCGGCGTCTGCGGGCCCGGGCGCGTCAGCAGGGCACCGTGCTGCTGCTGCTGTGCGAACGTGAGCCGGACATCGACGACGCCCACCTGCGTCTGACCGTCGTCGGTGGACACTGGGAGGGCATCGCCGACGGTCATGGTCATCTCACGGCCCGTCGTGTCGACGTGCAGGTGCGCGGCCGGGGGGCGGCATCCCGGGGACGCGTGGTGTCCCTGTGGCTGTCCTCGACACGTGGTCGGGCGGGAGTGTCACCCGACGACACGGACCAGATCCGACGACTCTCCCCGGTCCGTTCGACCTCAGACGCGGGCCACGGGGGCGTGGCGTGAGTCGCAGTGCGGTGCTGTGGCTCGCGGACTGGCCACTGACGGCCGCGGACGTCCCGGCGGACGAACCGGTGGCCGTGCTGCGGGGCGACCGGGTGCTCGCCAGCACCCCGGAGGCCCGCCGACAGGGGGTTCGACGTGGCCTGCGACGTCGACAGGCGCAGACCCGATGTCCGGAGCTGCGCCTCGTCGAGGACGATCCGATGCGGGACGCTCGACGGTTCGAACCGGTCGTGGCGACGGTCCTGGACCTCGTCCCCGCGACCCAGGTGCTGCGACCCGGGCTCGTCGTGTCGTCGACGCGTGGTCCGGCCCGGATCCACGGAGGGGAGGTCGCCTTTGTCGACCGACTGCGATCCGTGGTCGACGCGGGGCTCGTCGACGGGGCACCGACCAGTCGCGTCGGGGTCGCCGACACCTGCGCCGTGGCGATCCTTGCGGCCCGTCGGGCGAGCCCCACGTTGCACGTGGACCCCGGGGGCGATGCGGACTTCTGTGCGCCGTTGCCGGTCGAGGCACTGCGTGAGATGGTCGACCACGATCCCGCCCACGCCCTCCGCGGACACACCCGATACGCGGACACCTCGATGGAGGAGTTCATCGCCGGTGTGCGCAGACTGGGCATCACGACCCTCGGAGCGCTCGCGGTACTGCCTCGCCGATCGATCGCCGATCGTTTCGGAGAGACCGGGCGACGGGCCCACCTGCTGGCCCGAGGAGACGACCCCCATCGCCTGGCCCCGCAGGACCTCGTCGAGGACCTGCAGGTGCGTCGAGAACTCGATCCGCCCGCAGAACACGCGGAGGCAGTCGCGTTCGCGACCCGGCGGACGGCAGAGGACCTGCTGCACGAACTGGCACGTCGCGGCCTGGTGTGTCGCGTCGTCGCGATCACCGTGGAGACCGAACACGGTGAACGGCTGGAGCGTCACTGGCGGTCGAGCGACGGATTCGATGCCCCCACGCTCGTGGAACGTCTCCGCTGGCAGCTCGACGGCTGGTTGTCGGCTCCGGTGACCTCTGGGGAACCGCACCCCACGGGGGGGATCTGCCTGGTGGAGCTCTCTGCGGTCGAGGTGCTGCGCGGAGGTCGTCAGCTCACCCTGTCGTCAGGCCCGTCGGACGAGCAACGGCGTGCGTACCAGGCGGTGACCCGTCTGGAGGGTCTGCTCGGCCCGGATCACGTGTTCGCCGCACGGGAGCAGGGCGGGCGAGGGCCGGGCAGCTGGGTGGTCACCGTCCCCTGGGAGCAGCGTGAGACGTTCGTGGCGGCGCCGCGTCCCTGGCCGGGGCGGATCCCTCCGCCAGCGCCGGCGACCATCCCGACCACGCCGACGAACGTCGAACTGTGTGACGAGACGGGCGGCATCGTGGCCGTGTCTGCCCGCGGGGAGATCAGCGCACCTCCGGCACGGGTGCGCGCGGGATCCTCTGGCGGGTGGATCCGAGTCGTGTCCTGGTCGGGTCCGTGGCTCGCGGATGAGCGCTGGTGGGAACGTGGGGGACGCCGGGTGGCTCGACTGCAGATCGTCGACGACACCGGGGTGGCCCGGCTGCTCGTCGTCGAGTCCGGACGCTGGGCCATGGAGGCCCGGTATGACTGATCACCCGGCGGTCCGCTGATGGGTTGGGGAAACCCGCCGATCGCGTGGTCGCAGCTCGAGGGGCGTCTCCGAGGACGAATGCCCTCGGAGGGGGAGAGCGAACCGACGTCGCCAGATCCGTCTCCGGGTCCGTCGACAGGTCGTGGAGATCCTCCGGCACCTCCGCCGCCGCCGCAATGTGCGGCACCGGTCGTCCCGTACGCCGAACTGCACTGCCACTCGAACCTGAGCTTTCTCGACGGCGCATCGTCCCCAGAGCAGCTCGTCGAGGAGGCGGCCCGGCTCGGGATCGAGACGCTCGGGTTGACCGACCACGATGGGCTGTACGGGGTGGTCCGATTCGCCCGGGCAGCACGCGAGGCCGGGGTCGGCACGGTCTTCGGGGCGGAACTGTCCATCGGCGCATCCACCCCCCGGCAGGGTGAACCCGATCCCGGGGGTGAGCACCTGGTCGTGCTCGCCCGGGACCCGCAGGGCTACGCCAGCCTGTCGCGGGCCCTGTCGATCGCACAGCTCGCGGGGGAGAAGGGTCGGCCGTGGTACGGCGGGCCTGCTGTCCCGGTCGCCGGTCGACGTCCCGACGAGACGAACAGGTTTCCGGGCGTGCCGGTCCCGCAGGCCGGACGCCCCGTCGTCGAGCAGCTCGCCGAGGTTGCCGACGGGCACTGGATGGTGCTCACCGGATGTCGCAAGGGGCCGGTGCTCCAGGCCCTGACCTCCGAGGGGCCGGCAGCGGCACGCCGATCCCTGCGCCGGCTGGTCCACGTCTTCGGGCGTGACAACGTCGCCGTCGAACTCGTCGATCACGCGGATCCGATGGATGGTCACCGAAACGACGCACTGGCCCGGATCGCCGTCGAGGAGAGGGTCGAGGTGGTGGTGTCAAACAACGTGCACTTCGCACGACCGTCGGACCATCGGCTCGCGGGTGCGATGGCCGCGATCCGATCCCGGCGCAGCCTCGAGGACCTCGACGGATGGCTGCCGGTGTCCCCGGCCGCCCACCTGCGTGCAGGCGCGGAACAGGCCCGTCGCTTCCGGCGGTTCCCCGGAGTGGTCCAGGCGACCGCAGCACTCGGTCGCCTGCTGCGGTTCGACCTGCAGCTGGTCGTGCCCGAACTGCCGGGGTTCGACGTCCCCGACGGGCACACCCCCATGAGCTGGCTGCGGGAGCTGACCGAGCAGGGGGCACGACACCGCTACGGGTCGCGTGACGACCCGGAGGTCCCCGGGGCATGGGGCCAGATCGACCACGAACTCGGCGTCATCGAACAGCTGGACTATCCGGGCTACTTCCTGATCGTGCGGGACCTCGTCGAGTTCTGTGTGTCCCGCGACATCCTGTGTCAGGGACGTGGATCTGCCGCGAACTCTGCCGTGTGCTTCGTGCTCGGGATCACCCGGGCGGACGCGGTGCGCCTCGGGCTGCTGTTCGAACGCTTCCTGTCCCCGCATCGTGACGGTCCTCCCGACATCGATCTCGACATCGAGTCGTCGCGCCGTGAGGAGGTCATCCAGTACGTCTACGCACGCTACGGACGGATGAACGCCGCTCAGGTGGCCAACGTCATCACCTACCGACCCCGTTCCGCGATCCGTGACGCGGCCCGTGCGCTCGGCCATTCCCGGGGACAGATCGACGCGTGGACTCGCCAGGTTCCTCGTTGGTCGGCGCGAGACGGGTCGGTGGAGACCGACATCCCTGCCGACGTGCGGGAACTCGCGACCCGACTCGAGGGCGCTCCGCGCCACCTCGGTGTCCACTCGGGAGGAATGGTGCTGTGCTCGCGTCCGGTGGTCGAGGTCTGTCCCGTCGAACACGCCCGGATGGAGGGTCGCACGGTCCTGCAGTGGGACAAGGACGACTGCGCGGACGCCGGGCTGGTCAAGTTCGACCTGCTGGGGCTCGGGATGCTGTCCGCGCTGCACGACACGGTGGACCTCGTCGAGGTGCACGAGGGCACCCGCATCGACCTCGCGGCGCTGCCCCAGCAGGACGAGGTCTACGACATGCTCTGTCGAGGGGACGCCATCGGAGTGTTCCAGGTCGAGTCACGGGCGCAGCTCGCGACCCTGCCACGGCTGCGCCCGCGGACCTTCCAGGACCTGGTGGTCGAGGTGGCGATCATCCGTCCCGGACCCATCCAGGGCGGATCGGTCCACCCCTACATCCGCCGTCGCAACGGCGAGGAACCGGTCACCCACCTGCATCCACTGCTCGAACGTTCGTTGGCCCGAACGCTCGGGGTCCCCCTGTTCCAGGAACAGCTGATGCAGATGGCCGTCGACGTCGCGGGGCTGAGCGCTGCAGAGGCCGACGAACTGCGCCAGGCGATGGGCGCGAAACGTTCAGCGCAGCGCATGGAACGGCTGCGGGGACGTCTGTTCGACGGGATGGCCGAACGCGGGGTCGACGAGCCCACCGCGACACGGATCTTCCGGCAGATCGAGGCGTTCGCCGACTTCGGGTTCCCCGAGTCGCACGCGATCAGCTTCGCGTACCTGGTGTACGCGAGTGCGTGGCTGAAGCTGCACCACCCGGCGGCGTTCCTCGCGGGACTGCTCGACAACCAGCCCATGGGGTTCTGGTCTCCGCAGTCGCTGGTGGCAGATGCTCGACGGCATGGCGTGGTGGTCCGGTCGGCGGACGTCAACCACAGCGGGGTCGGTGCGACCCTGGAGGTCGACGACACGTCGACCGGGGGACTGGCGGTACGGCTGGGGCTGTCTCCCCTGCGTGACGTCGGTACGCCGCTGGCCGAACGGATCGTGGCCGGCGCTCCCCACCGGTCGATGGAGGACGTGGTACGCACGGCACAGCCGTCACGTGCTGCCCTGGAGTCACTCGCCACCGCCGGTGCGTTCGCCTCGGTGCGTGAACGCCTCGACGGACACCGCCGTGAGGACCTGTGGACGGCCGGTGCGGTCGTCTGGCAGACGCCGGACCGACTCGCTCACACGGCCATCGGGGCGAACCCACCTCCGCTGGTTGCGATGACCGCCGCGGAGGAGATCGCCGCCGACCTGTGGACGGCAGGGGTGAGCACCACGGGATCTCCGATGGACCATCTGCGTGGATCCCTCGAGGCACGCGGTGTGCTTCGTGCGGTCGATCTCGACGGGGTGGTGCACGGCCGCACGGTCCGTGTCGCTGGGGTGGTGACCCACCGTCAGCAGCCGTCGACGGCCAACGGCACGGTGTTCGTCAACCTCGAGGACGAGACCGGGATGACCAACGTCATCTGTGCCCCGTGGGTGTGGGAGGCACACCGTGCCGTCGCCACCAGTGCCCGGGCACTGCTCGTGCTCGGACAGGTGGAACGCGCGGGTGCCTCGGTGAACGTGGTGGCCCGACGTCTCGAACTGCTGCCGCTGGACATGACGGTGCACGCCCGCGACTTCCGCTGAGACGACCAGGCGCTGCCGTCACTCCAGCGGGACCGGACGAAGGTCCGCGCCGTGGGCGTCGAGGACCTGCACGCCCTCACCCGTCTCCGGAAATCCCGGCAGATCTGCGGCCCCGACCGGCATCCCGTCGAGCAGTCGTGACCGCAACTCCTCGCACGCCGTGACGGCGTCGCGAACGGCGATGCCGTGCTGGACGTCTGGACGACCAGACAGGCGTCGCATGGCGCGCTCCAGAAGGGTGATCGCCCCTGTCGGATTGCCCCGCTGCACGTGCACGCCGGCGACCGCGATCTGGATCACCCCCTGCCACAGGTCTGCGTCGGCCTCCCCGACGGCGTGCCAGACGAACTCGAGGCACTCGTGGGCCTCGAAGAAACGCTGCTGGACCCACAGGCGACGGCCCAGGTCGAGGGCCTCGCCGACGGTCGCCGGCTGGTGGTCCTCAGTCGTGGCCACCCCGGTGGTGCCGTGGGGCAGGGGACGGCCCGTGCGGTCCCGTGGGCGTGTCTGCTGTGGGCGACCGCGTTCGTCCCGACCTCGCACGGCGGGCGGCCGGTCGTCCACGGAATCGGTGACCACAGAGGGCTCCGGTCTGGCGTCAGGGGTGGATGCTCGACGGTAGTCGCCACCGCCGAGCATCGGTCGGATGGCCGCTATCGAAGGGACGAATGCCAGGGCACGCTCGAGGTTCCCCAGAGAGAAGGCCGAAGATGGGATCAGTCGCCCGCATCACGGAGATCTCTGCCAGGTCCTCGGAGAGCTTCGACGACGCCATACGACTTGGCATGGAACGTGCCACTGCCACGCTGCGCAACGTCAAGGGCGCGTGGGTCAAGGAACAGAGCGTGGAGGTCGAGGCCGGCGCGATCTCGAACTTCCAGGTCCATCTGCTGGTCACCTTCGAACTCGAGGGTTGAGCAGTGTCACGCCCCGGTCGACCTGGCCAGGGACCCACCGTGTTCGTCCACCACACCCGAAGGAAGTGACATGATCATTCTCGGAATCATCCTGCTCCTGCTCGACGCGTTCGTGCTCGAGACCGGTTTCCTCGCCACGATCGGCTGGATCCTCGTCGTGGTGGGAGCGATCCTGCTGGTGATCGGCGCCCTCGGCCGCACCATCGGTCCGCGCCGCTTCTACTGGTAGCTGCGCCCGGTCAGCGCCGGCGAGGCCGCGAGGCGCGGCGCCCACGACGAGGGCCTAACGGCGTCGGTGATGGACGAGACGTTCGGCCCTCGTGGTGACGTGCTGATCCGTGGTGCGTTGGATCAGAGGTCGTAGTACAGCTGGAACTCGTGCGGGTGCGGACGCAGACCGACCTGCGCGACCTCGTCATCCATCTTGTAGGACACGTACTTCTCGAGCAGGTCCTCGGTGAACACCCCGCCCTCGAGCAGGAAGTCGTGGTCCTCCTCGAGCCCGGCCAGCGCCTCCTCGAGGCTGCGCGGCACGCTCGGGAGGTTCGACAGCTCCTCCGGTGGCAGGTCGTAGATGTCCTTGTCGACCGGGTCCGGCGGCTCGATCCGGTT
>JBBDIX010000083.1:0-11571 GCA_040880235.1 Nitriliruptoraceae bacterium | reverse complement strand
GACTTCGTCAACGGCGCGCAGATCATCATCGACCAGTTCATCGTCGCCGCCGAGGACAAGTGGGACCAGATGTCCGGGCTGGTCATGCTCCTGCCGCACGGATTCGAGGGGCAGGGCCCCGAACACTCGTCGGCCCGCATCGAACGCTTTCTGGTGCTGTGCGCCGAGGACAACATCCAGGTGGTGAACGCCACCACGTCCGCCCAGTACTTCCACGTGCTGCGCCGGCAGCTGCACCGCACCGTGCGCAAGCCGCTGGTGATCTTCACCCCGAAGTCGCTGCTGCGTGCGGCCCACACGGTCTGCGACGTGTCCGAACTGACCAGCGGGTCGTTCCGGGAGACGCTCGACGATCCGCGGTACCTGGCCGAGGGTGATCGCGGCGCGGTGGACCGGGTGCTGCTGTGCTCTGGCAAGGTTGCCTACGACCTCATCGAGGAGCGTGACGAACGAGGGCTCGAGGCCGCGATCGTGCGCGTCGAACAGCTCTACCCGTTCCCCGGCGAGCAGATCCGGGACCTGCTCGCGTCCTACCCGAAGGCGAAGGACGTCTGCTGGGTGCAGGAGGAGCCGGAGAACATGGGCGCCTGGGGATTCGTCGACGGTCGCCTGTGGAACCTCCTCGAGGAACTCGGGGAGGGTCGTCGACTGCGGCGCGCGACCCGGGTGGCATCGGCGTCACCGGCAGCCGGTCAGTACGTGGTCCATGGCCAGGAGCACGAGGGCCTCATGGACGACGCGTTCGGTGTCGCCTGAGTGCACCGCCTGACGCACAGCGAGTCGTCGGTTCGGACTGCGCACCCGTGGTGTGCGGTCAGCGAGGTTCGATCGCATCGGGGGAGTAGCGCACCGACGGGTCCCACAGCAGCCACTCCTCGATGCCGCTGTCGTAGGTGCCCCGGATCTGCTCTGCGACCTGGAACGGGCGGTCCCAGGCGCGGTGGGTGCTGTCCTCCAGCCACGGGATGATCCGTGTCTGCGTCCCGGCGACGGCCTCCTCGAAGGTCGCCAGCGAGCGGACCACGACCTCGTAGGGCTCCCGGACCGGGTTGGACAGACCCAGTTCGCCGGCCCCCCAGTGCGACGGATAGATCATCGGGGCCACGTAGTCCAGGTGCTGGGCCATGCGCGGGATGTCCTGGCCGATCTCGGTGGGACGGGTCGCCGCGATGCCGTAGACGGACGCGCCATGCAGGACCCCGAGTGGCGCGAGGCGCTGGTCGGCGGCCCGGGTGAAGGCGACGATGCCGTCCTCCGGGGTGCCCTCGAGCCCTTCGAAGTGCATGCTGGACAGCGAACCATCCGGGCGACGGATGTAGTCCCACAGGATGTGGTCGACGCCGAGTCGTGCCGCCTCGACCGCGATGTCGATGTTGTAGGCCACCACGTCGGGGTGGGCGAAGTTGGCGAAACCGCTGTAGTGGCCGGTGAACAGGTCCCCGTCAGTGGTCTGGATCGCCATGTCGCGACGGTCGTTGTCCCAGGCCCAACGGGCGAGTACCGGGTCAGCGAAGGCGACGATCCGTCCGATGACCGGTACGCCCAGGGCATGCAGTTCGGCGACCGCAGCCTCGAGGTCGATGACGCAGTCGGCGCCGGTGGCGCCCGACTGCTGGGCGAGGTCGACCTGTGTGCGGTGACCGACGTGTCCCGACTCGTCCTTGATGTCGAGCTGGACCGCGTTGATGCGCCCGTCGGCGATCATGTCGAGGATCCCCTGGCGTATCGATCCGGCCGCCCAACCGCAGAACGACACGTGTGCCGCGCGATGCGCGTCGAGGAGCACACGCTTCGGCGCGACGACCAGGTCGAAGGTCGTCGACGCGGTTCGTCCGGCGGGCGACAGGACCTCCACGGTCACGGTCGTGTCCGAGGCGGCGACCTGCACGCTGAACGTGCCGTCGGCACCCGCCCGGGTGTGGCGCGTGGGGCCGTTGGCCAGCGTGACCCGCACGTGGATGCCTGCCTCCGTCACCCCACGGATCAGCACGGGCCGTCCTGCCAGCGGAACCGGGCCCTCGACGCCCGCCTCCAGGTGGGGTGGCGCGATGTCGGTCGTCGCGGCCCACCAGTCGTCGATGCGTGGGTCCGCCGAGTCCGTGGCAGCCAGCGCCGCCACGGGGCTGACGACGGCGGGGCCCAGCAGTGCCGTTGCGGCCAGCAGGGCCGTGATCCGTGCGGCTCGTCGAGGTGCACGCCCTGGTCCCCGATCGCCGGTCTGGCGTGTCGGGCGATCCCGTGAGGGGTGGACGTTCGGGTGCGGATCCGTCATGGGGTGACGGTACCGTCCGGAGCACCGCGGACGGCCGGGCGATCTGGGCCGATTGGCCGCCATTCGCCTCGTCACGAGGGTCCAGCGTCCCGGAAGGTGCCCGATGTCGACGACCCGTCCGACGCCAGTGCGTCGTGTGGTCGGGTTCGTGCTGCTCGCGATCCTCGCGGTCGCCTGTGCCGCCGACGGTGGAGGCCCTGCCGCGCAGGACGCGGTCGATCCGGTCGCACCGGATGTCGTCGAACCGTCGGATGCGCCGTCCCCTGCGCCGGCAGCAGAGCCGCCGGCGGGTCCGGCTGGACCAGACGCCGCGGAACGGGGAGCCAACGAACTCGGGGTGATCCCGGTGATCATGTACCACCGGATCATCGAGGACGGCTCGGAGTACGACACCAGCCCCGATGACCTGCGTGCCGAACTGACCCTGCTGTTCGAGCGCGGATTCCGTCCGATCCGCGCGGTGGACCTCGTCGACGGGAACATCGACCTGCCGCCCGGGACGAGCCCCGTGGTGCTGACGTTCGACGACTCGAGCCGGTCGCAGCTGCAGTACCTGGAGGACGGAACCATCGACCCGGACTCGGGCGTGGGGATCCTGCTCGAGGTTGCGGGCGAGTTCCGCGACGTGGAGCCGACTGCGTCGTTCTACGTGCTCGGCTCCCTGTTCGGGCAGGGGGCCGAGGCGGGCGCCGAGCACCTCCGCGAGCTCGCGCGCCTGGGGTTCGAACTGGGCAACCACACCCATGGGCACGCAAACCTCGGACTCCTGGCCCCGGAAGACTCCCGCCGTGACCTCGCGCTGGGCGCACAGAACATTCGCGACGCGGTGGCGGATGTCGAGGTGCGGACCCTCTCCCTGCCGTTCGGGGTGTACCCGTCCGATCCGACGGTCGTGGCCGGCGGCGCCCACGACGACATCGAGTACCGGCACGACGGCGTGCTGCTCGTCGGTTCGAGTCCGTCGCCCTCGCCGTTCTCGGTGGAGTTCGACCCGATGCGCATCCCGCGGATCCGCTCCCAGCCGCACCATGATCCCGACACCGAACCTGACTTCGGGTCCGGCTACTGGCTGTGGGTCCTCGACCAGGAACCCGAGCGGCTGTACGTGTCGGACGGTTCACCGTCACGGGTCTCGTTCCCCGCCGAACTCGCCGACCGGCTCGAGCCGCGGTTTGCGGAGCTCGCCAACCCCTATTGAGTCACTGGCGCTGATCGTCAAGCAGTGCGCGCAGGTGTGCCAGGTCCTCTTCCGACAGGTTCAGTTCATCGAGGTCGAACGACTCGAGGGTGCTCGCGTCCAGGTCCGACAGGTCCAGGTTGGAAAGGTCCAGTTCGCGCGTGCTGTCGGGGTTCGTGTCCCCGAGGTCGAGGCCTTCGAGGTCGAGATCCTCGAGCTGGTCGAACAGCCCGGCCAGTTCGCCGAACGACGGGACCTCGCCGCTGTCGCCGTCGGCACCGATCGGCAGGGCCTCGATCGTCTCCGGGCACACGGTCTGTGCCTCGGTGAGCAGGTCGTCGACGGTGACCTCGGCGTCGCGGGCACGGCGCAGGATCTGCTGGCCCCGGTAGGCGGTTCGGGCCATGCCGACCTCTCCGGCCAGTACCTCGTCGGCCAGCTGGCACGCGTCCGTGGCCAGCGCCGAGGGGGTCGGTTCGGGCGACGAGCAGCCCACGACGGCGAACGCGACGAGTGCCGCCGCGACCAGCATCGACCGGCTGGCGGGGGAGCGGGGAGCACGGTGCACGGCGTACCTCGGGGTGACGCGGGGCGGACCGGGGTCCGCCCCGGGGGAGCGTCCAGAGTGCCCTACATCTCGCCGGTTCGCGGAGGATCGGCCCCTGTCCGTGTACACGTCATCGCTGCGGCACGACAGGAGAATCGCAGCGCACGTTGCAGGTCGTCGTGGCGGAGCTGTTCGAGGTCCTTTGTGCCCCGTCCGTGCCCGTGGGTCTCCAGCCAGTGCAGGAACGCGGCGGTGAACGAGTCGCCGGCTCCGATGGTGTCGACCACCTCGACCTCGTCGCCCGCCACCTCGACGCGTTCGCGTCCTCGGATGGCCACGGCTCCGTCGGCGCCGCGGGTGACGACCACGAGTCCGGGCGAGCGACGTCCGGCCGTGCGTCCGGCCCAGCCGGCGGCGACGTCCAGTGGATCGCGCGCCGGGGCGAGGTGACGCAGGTCCTGTTCACTGACCCGGACCACGTCGACGTCGTTGACGATCGCGTCGAGCCGGGCGGCGTAGGCGGTCAGGTTGCCGATGGCGGCCGGACGGATGTTGGGGTCGAACGACACGATCCTGCGGCCATGCTCACGAGTCATGAGCGCACGCAACGCTGGTCCGGACGTCGGCGAGTCGAGTGCGATCGCCCCGAGGGACACGTGCAGGCTCGCGTCGAGGGGCAGCTCGGGAAGCAGCGGAGCCTGCAGACCCATCGCCGACGTGCCCGAGAGGTAGAACTCGTAGCCGGCGTCCCGCGTCTCGTCGAGGTGGACGATCGCCAGCGTGGTCGGGTCGGTGGTCGGCACGATCAGGTCGAGGTTGGCGCCCTCGTCGCGCAGAGTGCGCAGCAGACGTCGGCCGAACCGGTCACTGGAGATGCGCGACAGCAGGTGGGTGGTGGTGCCCAGTCGGCACAGCCCGATCGCGACGTTGAACGGTGAGCCGCCGGTGACCGGCCGGTAGCCGTCGTCACTGCCCACCAGGTCGACGAGTGCCTCACCGGCGACGACGATGGACATCTGCACCTCGAGGACGGTCGACCGACGTTCGGCAGCGGGACGTTCGGGAGCGCGCGATCGAACGCGCACCGGGCGCGAGTATGGCAGCCGGGGGCCACGTCGCGGACAACGACCACTGGCCGATCGACAGGCCGTCCCACCTCAGGCGGGACGGGGTTCGTCGACGGAGGGGTGCGCGGCGTGCAGGAGGGGACGGAGTGCCTCGACGAACAGGTCCGGACGTTCCTCGTGCGGCGTGTGGCCGACGCCGTCGAGCAGCACGAAACGTGCCACCGGGATGGCCTCGGCGGTCCGACGGTTCCACTCGGGACGGACCCGACGGTCTGAGGCGCCCGCGACCACGAGGGTCGGCACGTCGACACGCGGGAGCAGACTGCGCAGGTCCGGTGGTGCGTCCGACACCATCGTCTCGACGAGCGCCCGTGCCCAGCCCGGCTGGCTGACGGCGTCGCGGTAGATCGCGACGTCCTCGTCGCTGACGCGGGACGGGTCGTGCCACCAGCGTCCGATCCGCTCGGCGCCCAGTTCGCGCCTCGCACGCCGCGCCGCGAACGCGAGTGCGGCGCGAGCGGGTGGAGTGCGCAGCACGGGACGCAGCCGAGGCGCAGGCCCGGGGTCCCCGGAGATGGCCGGGCCGATCAGCGCGAGTCCTTCGACACGCCCCGGGTACCGAGCGAACGTCTCCAGTGCGATGGTGCCGCCGGCGGACGCCCCGATGAGCACGGCCCGGTCGACCCCGAGGTGGTCGAGCAGCTGCACGGCGATGCGTGTGGTGGCCTCACGCGTGTACGGGTTGCCCTGGCGCCACTCGCCGCGACGTGGTCGCTGCGTGTGTCCGAAGCCGGGACGGTCGAACGCGATGACCCGGTGGGTGTCGGCCAGGCCCGCGATCACATGACGCCACGTGGCCACGTTGCCGTGGTAGTGGTGCAGCAGCAGCACGGCCGGGGCGTCGACGGGGCCGGCGACGACGTGGTGGACGTCGACGCCGGCGAGGGTCACGAAGGGCACGGTGCTCCGTTCAGGTACCGGGTGCCGGGTGGCAACAGCTCAGGTTAGGGTCTGGACCTCCACAGGGAGTGTGCGGATGAGCGACGAAGGTCCACAGGCGGGGTGGTACGACGACCCGGAGAATCCGGGTCAGCTTCGTTGGTGGGACGGGGAGCGCTGGGGTGACCAGCGGCGACCCGCCCCCGGTTCGGAGACGGCGGTCGACGCGGATGCCGCCGACCCTGCCGGGGTCGTGCCGACGCCGGCAGCCGCCGGTGCCCCCGGTTCCGCCCCCGTGCGGGTGGACACGTGGCTGTGGCAGTCCATCGTCGCCACGCTGCTGTGTTGCCTGCCGATCGGGATCGTCGCCATCATCTTCTCTGCCCAGGCCCAGTCCGCGATCAACATGGGCGACCACGCGAAGGCGCAGGACAGGGCGCGGCTCGCGAAGATCCTGACGATCGTGGCCGTCGTGGTCGGAGTCGTGGTCGTCGGTACGGCCGTCCTGATGGTGATGGCCGGGGTCGCCCTCGGGGCTGGCTTCTGACGTGACCACCACGACGTCCGGCCCCCTGTCCACGTTCCGGGCCGATGCGACCCGTCTGGTGGCGGCCGCACCCCGGTGGGTGGCCCCCGTCGCCGTCGCCGGTGGCGCACTGATCGCCTGTGTAGCGCTCGTCGCGTTCGACCCGACCCGCCGGACCCTGCCGGTCGGGTGCCCGTTCCGGGCCGTCACCGGACTCGACTGTCCCGGCTGCGGCGGCACGCGTGCCCTGTACGCGCTGACCCAGGGGGACGTGCTGCGCGCCGTCGACCACAACGTGTTCGCGGTCGCACTCATGCCGCTGCTCGCGTGGGCGTGGGTCGCCTGGCTGCGCCATCGCCTCGACCGGCGACCGACCCCGCCGACGCTCGCGCCCGTCACGATCCATGGCATCGCGATCGCCATCGCCGTGTTCTGGGTCGTGCGCAACCTGCCGGGCATGGCGTGGCTCGCGTCGAGCCCGGGGTTCATCTGATCTGTCGCGTGCTCCGCGCGCCATGCACGCGTGTCCGGCTGCCGTGCGGTCGTGCTGACGGGGCGCAGGTGCCCCGTCGGTAGGCTGCCGTCATGAGCCCTTCCGACGCCTCCCGTCACATCCTGGTCGCCGTTGCCTGGCCGTATGCCAACGGGTCACTGCACCTGGGGCACCTGGCCGGCGCGTACCTGCCAGCCGACATCTTCGCGCGCTATCACCGCATCTCGGGAAACCGGGTGCTGATGGTGTCGGGCAGTGACGCCCACGGCACGCCCATCACGGTGCGTGCCGACCAGGAGGGGGTCACCCCGGCGGACGTGGTCAACCGGTTCCACCCCGAGTTCCTCCGCTACTGGGACGAACTCGGGATCTCGTTCGACCTGTTCACCACCACGATGACCGACAACCACGCGCGGGTCACCCACGAGATCTTCCGGGGCCTGCGGGACAACGGGTTCATCGAGGCGCGGACCACCGACCAGTTCTACGACCCGCAGGCCGGTCGGTTCCTGCCCGACCGCTACGTGGAGGGCACCTGCCCGTCGTGTGGCGCCGCCGACGCGCGTGGGGACCAGTGCGACGCGTGCGGCAAGACGCTCGACCCGGTCGACCTCATCGACCCGCGTTCGAAGCTCACCGGCGCAGTGCCCGAGGTCCGGCCGACCGAGCACTACTTCATCCTGCTGTCACGACTGCAGCAACGGGTGACGGTCTGGCTCGAGGAACGAGAGGGCTGGCGCAACCACGTCATCAACTGGGCGCTCGGCTTCGTCCGCGAGGGTCTGCACGACCGGGCGATCACCCGCGACATCGCCTGGGGTGTGCCGATCCCCGACGACGCCGAACTCGACGCGCCCAACGACAAGCGCATCTACGTCTGGTTCGAGGCCGTCATCGGCTACCTGTCCGCCGCGCAGGAGTGGGCGCAGATCCAGGGCGAGCCCGACGCATGGAAGGCCTGGTGGATGGATCCGGCCGGGGAGACCTACTACTTCATCGGCAAGGACAACATCCCGTTTCACGCCGTGTACTGGCCCGCACAGCTCATGGGGGCCGGCGACTACAACCTGCCGACCAACGTGCCTGCCAACCAGTACGTGACGTTCAAGGGAGCCAAGGCGTCCAAGTCGCACGGTGTGGGCCGGTCCCTGCTGGACTACCTGGACGTCTACCAGCCCGACGCGCTGCGCTACGCGGTGGCGACCAACCTGCCCGAGTACAACGACGTCGACCTGACCGAGGACGAGCTGGTCCGACGGATCAACGACGAGCTCGTGGCCACCTGGGGCAACCTGGTCAACCGGGTGCTGGCCATGACCGCGAAGAACTTCGACGGGAAGGTCCCGGAGTTCGGTGAGGTCACCGATCGGGACACGGCCCTGCTCGACACCGTCGACGCGCACATCGCAGAGGCGGGCCGACTGCTCGAGGCGGTCGAACTGCGCCGCGCGCTCAAGGAGGCGATGTCCGGAGCGCAGGCCACCAACGCCTACCTCAATGCGCTGGAACCGTGGCAGACCGCGAAGACCGACCTCGCGCGCACGGCCACGACCCTTTCGACGGCACTGCAGGCCATCGCCGGGCTGAACGTCGCGTTTGCGCCGTTCACGCCGTTCGCCTCGGCACGGCTCGACGAGTGGCTGGGCGGTGACGGGGACCTGGTCGGGCGGGGCTGGGCGCGACCGACCCTGGTTCCGGGGGCGACCATCGCGAAGCCGTCACCGCTGTTCCAGAAGGTCGAACTCCCCGACGAGGACTGACGGGACGCGACACGCGACGCGGCCCACGGGTCGCCAACCCTGCGGGTGCGCGACGGTGCGGCCCCGCGCGACCAGACAGCGCACCACCTCTCCCGTCCTGGGGTCACCCTCCCGCAGCGCGCCGCTCAGGTTGGGGTCACGCGATGCCGAGGGCGGGAAGCAGCGCGATGGACACGGCGGCGCTGACGTCGAGCAGCACGTGCGCGACGATCAGTGGGGTGATCCGACGCAGCCACAGGTACAGCGCGCCGACGATCAGGGCGAGCGGCACGAACTGCAGGGTGCGCCAGAGCAGGAACTCCACGTCGGGCACGAACGGGATTGCGAAGTGCTGGGCGCTGAGCACCAGCGCCACGACCAGCCACACACAGACCGCGTACAGGGCGGCGAACAGCGGGATCCCTCCGACGTACGGGAACTCGACGATCCGTCCGTACAGCACCCAGGACGTCGCGGCGATGGATGCGAACGCGACGGGGATCGCGAGCACGGAGAGCCCGAACCCGAGGGCGATGTCGCGTCCGATCCTCGATGCGCGTGGTCCGAACAGTGCACGAAGCCCGATGCCCTCACGGCGTGCCATGGCCGCGATCACCGCGAGACAGAGCACGTCGGCGAGGGTTCCGTACACCACGAACCACGGTGCGGCGCGCACGAAGGGGTCCTCTGCGCCGATGTTCGCCGCGATCGCGACGGCGACCAGCGACACTCCCAGTGCCGCGAGAGGCCGGGTCGCAAGGACCAGGAGTGGTCCGCTCCAGCGCAGTGTCCCCGCGACGACGTGGCCGTCGAGCGCCTCGCGATCGTTGCCGGTCACCGGGGTGGCACGGCACAGGTCCGTTCGGACTGCAGACGCCGGCGAAGCGCCCACGCGAGGAGCGCGATCCCTGCGATCGCGAGGAACGGCTGGACGGGTTCGAAGAACGCGAGTGCCCCGTTGGTGCCGAGTGCGAGCATGACCAGCGCGTTGCAGGTCGGACATCCGATGGCGAACACCGCGAGCAGTCCACCTGCGGTGAATCGCTTCTCGTCGGCACCGAACGGCTGGTCCGGCTCCTCGTCGGCGACGGCGCTGGTCGATTCGCCGGCCTCGCCCGACGTCGCCTCTCCCGACGTCACCGATGCGGTGACCCGCGACGGCGCACGGTCACGCACGTAGGTGGCCAGCAGCAGGCCCGCGAGGATCGACGTGATGATCCAGGCGGGGTACGCCCAGCCGGGAACCTCGATCTGACGGCCGAACACGGGGTTGGGGATCAGGTCCGTCGGCAGTCCGAGCAGCAGCCCGGCTCCGAGGATCGCGAGCAGGGATGCTCCCCACCGCCGTGCCGTCCAGTCACGCACGGATGCCTCGTTTCGTCGTTGATCGTCTGATTCGTTGCGTGGACACAGTGTGCCAACACCTGGCCCACGAGACGACGTCAGGTGTTGGTGACCGCGCCCTGCAGCGTGTCCATCACCTCGCTCGCGACCCACGTGATGCGTCCGCCCTGACCTGCCACACGTGCCTCACGCAGCCAGCCTCGGCCCTCCAACCTGCGGATGAGGTTGAGCGCTCCCGCGGGAGTCACGCCGAGGTGACGTGCCACACGCGCGGTCGTCACGTACGGGTTGGCGAACATGAGGTCGATGACGTGTGCGGCGCGACTGCGGTCATCGGCAAGCGCGGCGCGGTAGCGACCCTGGAGGTCCGTCAGAAGTTCGGCGCGCGCGACGGCATCCTGGGCCTGTCGGGCGACGCCGTCCAGGAAGTACGTCAACCACTGCTGCATCTCGCCGCGTTCACGGACGGCCTGCAGCCGCTCGTAGTAGGTGTCGCGGTCGCGTTCGAACCACGGGCTGAGGTACAGCAGCGGCTGTGGCAGTTCGCCGATGTTCATCAGGTACAGGATGGCGACGACTCGGCCCAGGCGGCCGTTGCCGTCGAGGAAGGGGTGGATCGTCTCGAACTGGTAGTGGAGCAGGGCGCACGCGACGAGAGGTGGGAGGTCCCCTTCGCGGTCGTGCAGGAACTGTTCCCAGTCGGTGAGCGCCTCGATCATCTCTGGTTCGTGACGCGGTGGGACGAACGTCGCCTCCGGGAGGGGCCTGCCCGGCGCGCCGATCCAGTTCTGGCTGGTTCGGAACTCTCCGGGATTCTTCTCCTCTCCGCGGACGTGTTGCAGCAGCCGCGCATGAACCTGACGCAGCAGGCGTAGCGACAGGGGAAGTTCGTCGAGCAGTTGCATGCCGAGCTGGAATGCGGCGACGTGGTTCTGGACTTCCCGCACGTCGACGTTGGAGGAGTCCTCGTCGTCGGTGGCCGCCTCGAAGACCTCGGACAGCGACGCCTGGGTGCCCTCGATCCGGGAACTCGCCAGTGCCTCAGCCGTGAGGTAGGGCTGCACCAGCAGGTGTGGGTTCGCCAGCAGTCGTCCCGCGCCGGCGAGCCGGCCGAGGGCCCGGTCGGCGGCAGACAGCGCACGTGTGGTCTCACGGGACAGGTCGAGTTCACGCGGGATGGGCGCCGGGACGTAGTGGTCATGTCCGTGCGCGCCGGGGACACGCCGGATCTCGCCAAACGTCTTGTCAACGAACTTTGCAGGGTCCACGTATTTGCCAACGAAACGGGGCTGTTCGTTGCAAAATATCAGCGCGGGTCAAGTTCCGTTGCGAAGCATGCGCGATGTCACTCCATCCCGGGTGCACACGGCGTCTCGGGACACGCGGGACGCCTGTCCCGAGACACCGGATTCGCGCCCTCGGCAGGATTCGAACCTGCGGCCTGCGGTTTAGGAAACCGTTGCTCTA
>JBBDIX010000082.1:24061-66697 GCA_040880235.1 Nitriliruptoraceae bacterium | reverse complement strand
AGGGCCCCGACGCGGTGATGTGCTCCATGACCGTGGAGGACCACACGTCGGCCGCAGGAATCGCGCGCTACCCCCAGGGCGGTGAGCCGCTGTGCACCGCCGACGGCCAGCGGATCGTCGACGCCCACGGTCGTGCGTGTCGGGTGACGACCGCCGGCAGCGGCCCGTCGGTCGGCCGCCACATCCTGCTCGGCTACCTCCCGCCGGACCTCGCCGAGGTCGGTCGTGAGCTGTTCGTCGAGTACATGGGTGAGCAGTACCCGATCCGGGTCGGCTCGGTCACCCGCCACGGTCTGTTCGATCCGGACGACGAACGGATGAAGGCATGAACGTCCTCGTCTGCGTCAGAAGGGTCCCGTCACCGGGTGCACGCATCGCGCTGACCGATGACGGACAGGCGGTCGACACCCGACACCTCGGCTTCACCATCAGCCCACACGAGGAGTGCGCGGTCGAGGAGGCCGTGCAGATCGTCGAGCGCCACGGCGGCGCGTCGACCGTGCTCGCGCTCGGACCCGTGGAGGCGCAGGACCAGTTGCGCACCGCGATCTCGATGGGCATCGACCACGGCGTCCTGCTGCCGACCGACACGACCGACGTCGATCCTCGGGCGACCGCACACGCGATCGCCGACGCGATCCGCACGCTTGAGTCCGAGGGTGCCGCGTTCGACCTGGTCCTGTTCGGCAACGAGTCCGCCGACGCGGGCAACCACCAGGTCGGCATCCGGGTGGCACACGCGCTCGGCCGCCCGGTCGTCAGTGGCATCAAGCAGATCGACCTCGACGCCGGCGTCGCGACGATGCATCGGTCCGTCGCCGATGGCCTCGAGGTGTGCGAACTGCCGCTACCTGCGGTCGCCGCGGTGCGTGAGGGTCTCAACCTGCCGCGCTACCCCGCCATGCGCGGGCGTCTGCTCGCCAAGAAGGCCGAGATCCGCCACCTGACGCCGACACTGCAACCCGGAGGACTGCGCACGGTCCGCCTGCGTCATCCCGCCCAGCAGGTGACCGAGACCGTGGTGCTCGGGCACGGACGTGAGGCCGCCGCGGCCGTGGTGGACCTGCTCGAGGAGGTCGGTGCCCTGTGACGACCCTGCTCACCCACGTGGAACTCGTCGACGAGACGCTCACGCGACTGTCCACCGAGGCGCTCACGCTCGCACGCGGGCTCGCTGCGTCCCACGGCGCCGAGCTGCACGCGGCCGTCGTCGGACACCCGAACGACGCGTGCGTCGAACGACTCGGAGCGCTGGGAGTCACGACGCTGCACATCGCCACCGGCCCGTCGTTCGACGCCTACGCGCCGGTCGCATGGGCACGGTTCCTGACCGGGGTCATCGACGACGTCGGAGCGATCGCAGGCGTCGGACCCGGCAGTGATCGTGGCGCCGAGGTGATGGCCCACGTCGCCGCAGCCCTCGACCTGCCGCTGGCGGCCAACTGCGTTGCCGTGGAACCCGTGGACGGAGGATGGTCCCTGACGCGTCTGCGCTGGGGCGGCGTCCTGCTCGAGGATGCCGTGCTCGAGGCGGACCGTGCCCTGCTCACGGTCGCCGCCCACCAGCTCACCACGAGCGATGCCGACGTCCCCGCGGTCGTCGAGGTCCGTCCGATCGAGGTCGCGGTCGACGACGACGCTCTGGTCACCCGCGTCCTGGACACGACCGCGCGCAGCGCGGGCATGAGCCTGGCGACCGCACCCGTCGTGGTGTCGGGCGGACGGGGTGTCGGCAGTGCCGAGGCCTTCGCCGTGCTCGAGGAGTTGGCCGAACTGGTGGGTGGTGCCGTCGGGTGCTCCCGGGTCGCGACCAACAACGGGTGGCGGTCCCACAGCGACCAGGTCGGGCAGACCGGCACACGTGTGGCACCGGACCTGTACATCGCGTGCGGAATCAGCGGTGCCACCCAGCACTGGGTCGGCTGCATGGCCTCCAAGCGGATCCTGGCCATCAACACCGACGTCGAGGCACCCATGGTGACGCGGGCTGATCACGCGGTGATCGGTGACCTCCACGAGATCCTGCCCGCCGTCGTGGCGGAGATCCGGGCGAGGCGGGGCGCCTGAGGGCGGCAGTGCCCAGCGAGGTCCCGGGCCGCAGCGTCCGACCCGCGCGCGCCCGTCTTCAGGAGCCGGTGGTGGGTTCGCCGATGTAGCCCAGCCGTCGCGAGATCTCTGCAGCGGCCTGGATCGTGAGTGCCCCGACCTCGGGCATGCGGTCGACGTCCAGTCGGTACGAGGGTCCCGACACCGACACGGTGGCCACCACGGATCCGTCCGGCGAGAGCACCGGCGCGGCCACGGCGTTCAGGCCCTCCTCGAGTTCCTCGACGGTGGTCGCGTAGCCACGGTCGCGGATCAGGGCGAGCTGAGTGCGCAGTCGCTGCAGGTTGGTGATCGTCCGCGACGTGTAGGCGTCCAGGGGCGTCGGGAGCGCGGCCTCCAGGACATCGGGCGAGGCGTGGGCGAGGAAGACCTTGCCGCTCGACGTGCAGTGCACGGGGTTGTGGCTGCCGAGCCAGTCAACCGTCACCCGACTCGACGACAGGTTCACCTGGTGGATGTTGACCACCTCGTCATCTTCGAGCACGGCAAGGGTGACCGTCTCGTCGGTCTGACGGCTCAGGCGATCGCACACGGGCCGAGCGGCCCGAACGAGGTCGAGGGACGACCGCACGGCTCCGGCGAGCCGGACGATCCCGAATCCGAGCCGGTACTTCTGCGTACGGGCGTTCTGCTCCACCAGTCCCCGACGCTCGAGCGTCGCGAGCACGCGAAACACCGTGGACTTGTGGATGCCCAGTTCCCGACCGATCTCGGTGACCCCTGCCCATCCCTCCCGGGCCAGGATCTCCATGACCGTCACCGCACGGTCGACCGACTGCACGACGGGACCGTCGTCCTCCATCGGATGCCCCTCCGGCTCGCGGCTGTTGCGCACGTTCCACGGTATCGCGTCCGGAACACGGTCCGTGTTGCGGTCAGCGCACGAGGGCCGATCGCACCGCCCCGACGAGGTGCAGGGATCCGGTCACCAGGATCCGCGCCTGCGGGCCACACCACCGTCGTGCCACGTCGACGGCGTCGAACCACGAAACCTCGCCGATGACCGGGAGGCCGGCCCTGCTCAGTGACGAAGCAATCTCCCGGGCGGGCGTGGCACCCGGCTCCTCGGCCGCGGTCGCGACGAACCCCACGTCGGCCCCGGCGAACCGTCGAGCCAGCTCGACGGGGTTGCGTCCTGCGCTCGTGCCGATCACCACCGCGACGCGTCCGACGCAACGCCCCTCGTCGAGCAGCGCACGCAACGCACGAGCTGCCACCGCGTCGTGGGCACCGTCGAGCAGGACGGGGCCCTGCGCGGTCTGGATCACCTCACCGCGACCCGGAACCCGAACCCGAGCAAGCCCTGCAGCCACAGCGTGGAGGTCGACCCGGTCGAAACCCAGGTGGGCCTGCACCGTGGCGAGTGCGACCGCGGCGTTGGCGGCCTGATGGGCACCGCGGACCTCGAGGTGCACCTCCAGGTTGCAACCGTCGAGGCCCCACAGCGTCACGACCTGTCCCCTGTCGACGATCCTTCGATCGACGACCCCGAAGTCGTCGCCCGCGACGAACACCTGGACGCCACGCGCACGGGCGACGTCGCGGACCGCGTCGAGCACCTCGAGTGCCTGGGGGGCGACCACCAGTGTGCCCCCACGACGAACCACGCTCGCCTTCTCGTGGGTCACGTCGCGTCGCGTCGCACCGAGCTGCGGATGGTCCAGGCCGACCGGGGTGAGCACGCACGTGCGGGCGTCGACGATCGCCGTTGCGTCACCTCGGCCGCCGATCCCGGCCTCCACGACGGCCACCTCGACACCCGCGTCGACGAATGCGCGCAGGGCCCCGGAGGTGATCGCCTCGAAGAAGGTCACCGGGTGGTCGAGTGCCGGCTCGACACGTTCGATCGCGTGTCCGACGTGCTTGGCCAGCAGCACGAGCGTCGCGTCGTCGAGCTCGACGCCGTCGATGCGGATGCGTTCTCCGACCTGCGACAGGTGCGGCGAGGTGGTGTCCCCGGTCCGGATCCCCAGCGCCGTCAGGATCGCCGACACCATACGTGTCACGCTGGTCTTGCCGTCCGTGCCCACGACGTGGATCGTGTCGAGTGCGTCCTGAGGCCGGCCGAGTTCCTCACACAGCGCGGCGATCCGCGTGGTTCCGCGCGGCGCGTCCCCCCGACGACGGCCCGCGAACGACGAGAACGGGCCAGACCCCTCACCGACCGTCGCGTCGGGCGCAGGCAGCGGCATCAGGACAGGCCGACGATCTCACCGGCGTCGTCGATGTCGATCCTCCCTGCGGCGGGCGCCGAAGACAGACCGGGCATGGTGCGCATGTCCCCACTGAGCAGATAGATGAACCCGGCCCCGACCGATGCGCGTGCCTCACGCACGGGAAGCCGCCAGCCCGTCGGCGCACCCATCAGTGACGGGTCCGACGAGATGGACAGATGGGTCTTGGCGATGCACACCGGCAGGTCTCCGAACCCGTTGGCCTCGTGGGCGTCGAGCTGGCGCGCCGCCGCCGGCGAGTAGTCGACACCGTCGGCACCGTAGACGCGCGTGGCCAGCGTCTCGATCTTCTCCCGCAGGCTGGCGTCCGACGGGTAGAGCACCGCGAAGTTCGACGGCTCCTCGGCGGCCTCTGCGACCGCCTCGGCGAGTTCGGCCGCACCTCGCCCTCCGTCGGCGAAGTGGGTGCTCACGGCGACGCGTGCCCCCAGTTCCTCGGCGATCTCCGCGATCACCCGGTGTTCCGAGTCGAAGTCGCTCGGGAAGGCGTTGATCGCCACCACCGGCGACACCCCGTGGATGCGGATGTTCTCGACCTGGCGACGCAGGTTCGACGCGCCGGCGGCGACGTCGTCGGGGTTCTCGGCGAGGAGGGCGTCGGGCAGGGGCTGACCGGCGACGATGCGGTGACGACCAGAGTGGGCCTTGAGTGCGCGCACCGTGGTGACCAGCACGGCCGCATCGGGGGTGAGCCCCGACGTGCGGCACTTGATGTTGAAGAACCGCTCTGCGCCCATGTCGGCACCGAAGCCGGCCTCGGTCACCAGGTAGTCCCCTCCGTGGATCCCGATCTGGTCGGCGACGATCGACGAGTTGCCGTGCGCGATGTTGCCGAACGGTCCCGCGTGCACCAGCACCGGGGTCTGTTCGAGGGTCTGCATGAGGTTCGGCTTGATGGCGTCGCGCATGATGACGGTCATGGCGCCCGCCGCGCCGATCTCCTCCGCGGTGACGGGTTCACCCGACGTGCTGGTGCCGATCACGATGCGTCCCATGCGTTCGCGCATGTCCTTCAGTGACGTCGACAGCGCGAGCACAGCCATGACCTCGGACGCGGCCGTGATGTCGAACCCGGTCTCACGCGGGGTGCCGTCGGCTCGTCCCCCCAGGCCCGAGACGATGTTGCGCAGCGACCGGTCGTTCACGTCGAGCACTCGACGCCAGGTGATGGTGTGTGGATCGATCTGCACCCCACGACCCTGGTACACGTGGTTGTCGACCATCGCGGACAGCAGGTTGTGCGCGGCGGTCACCGCATGCATGTCCCCGGTCAGGTGCAGGTTGAGGATCTCCATCGGGACGACCTGGCTGTATCCGCCGCCGGCCGCGCCGCCCTTGATGCCGAACGTCGGGCCCATGGACGGCTGGCGGATCGCGACCGTGGCCGTGCGACCCAGGTGGCGAAACGCCTGACCGAGCCCCACGGTCGTGGTGGTCTTGCCCTCGCCCAGCGGCGTCGGGGTCACCGCGGACACCAGCACGTACTTCGCGCGCGGTCGATCGGCCAGCTCGGCGATGGCGTCGAGCCGGATCTTGGCGACATGTTCGCCGTAGGGCTCGAGCAGGTGCGAGCCGATGCCGATCGAGGCCGCGACCTCGTCGAGCGGCTTGAGCGCCGCGCCGCGCGCGATCTCCAGGTCACTCGGGAAGGCCATGTCCACTCCTCAGGGTCAGCGAGACGTTGCTCGAAGGCGGCTCAGCCTGCGCGCCGTCGCAGGCGGGCCATGAGTTCCTGCCGCCACAGTTCGGTGCGCTCGACCTCGTTGAACGTGAACAGGTGCCAGCCGGCAACCCGCACCTCGGGGTGGCCCACCAGGTCCTCGAGCGCGTGGATGAGCTCGTCCGGCTGGTAGCCGGTGAGCATGCGGCCGGCGACCTCGTGCTGCTTGCGCAGGAAGCGCACGGAGTCACCGAGGCCGACCCGCATGGACACCCGCAGCAGCCGCGCCCGGTCGATGACCCCCGGGACCCCGAGGAAGAGCGGCAACCCGACGCCCCGGTCCCGTACGGCCGTGATCCAGCCGCGGACCACAGCCGGGTCGTAACAGATCTGGGACACGATGTGCGTCGCGTGGGGCGCCTTGCGTGTCATCGCGTCGATGGTGGTCTGGTCCGGGATGAACGCGTGTCGTTCCGGGTATCCGGTGATGCCGACGTGTTCGAGGCGGTGCCCCAGCAGGGTCATGTCCTCGAGCAGGTCGGCCGCCCCCTCGTAGGGCCCCAGCGGCTGTTCGATGTCGCCGGCCGGGACGAACACCTCGATGATCCCTCGTGCCTCGAGGTCGGCAAGGACCGCGGCGAGGTGGTCGCGCGATTGCACCAGCCGGGCCGACAGGTGCGGCACGACCCGATGGCCTCGAGCGACGAGTTCTCGTGCAAGTTCGAGCGTCGGGTCGAGCCCCTTCGTCGGCGACGCCGTCACGGTGACGACCGCGCCGGGCGGCAGGTGGTCGATCTGCTCGTCGACACCCTTCACGGGGATGATCTCGAACCGGGCCTGCTCCAGGGAGCTCAGCAGCGGCGTCAGTGTCATCGGCATCACCGCAACGTCCGTTCTCGACGACGCACTCGTGCGTCACCACCACGCGTCCTTGTTGCGACCTACACAACGCCCCGCGTGTCACGCAACATTCTGCCAGCGCGAGCGGTTCTGGTCAAGGATCCGGTGGCGACCGAGGTCACTCGGTGCGCAGGTGCACGAGCACGCCCGGCCCGGGCTTGGGCTCCACCCAGGTGGACTTGGGCGGCAGGACCCGGTCAGAGCGCGCGACGGCGTGGATCTCCGCCATGGTCAGCGCGCGAGGCACGAACGTGGCGTGGCCGTCGTCGTCAGCGCGTGCGAGGTCGGACAGCGGCACGATCCCCGGCAGGTGCTCGATGCGGGGGTCGGTCCGCGGGTCGTCGACACCCAGCACAGGCCCGAGCACGCGCGCCTGCAACAGGACGGGTGGCAGGCCCCCCACCGGGTCGTCGTTCACCTCCGTGAACGCGAGCCGCTGCCAGCGACCCCCGGCGTGCACCAGGATCTCGTGGGCACCCTCGGGCCGGACGACCTCGGCGTCGCCCACCTCGGTGAGCACCCCGACGTCGGACAGGCGCGCGAGGAGTTCCGGGACGGACAGGTCCCCCAACGTGATCCGGCGATCCAGCGACCGCACGTTCACCCAGTGGTCGGCGACCAGTTCCGCCATGAGCAGCGCCTCGGGGTCTCCCCGTCGCACGGCCGCCGCGACCCGGTGGTGGCCGTCGAGCACGGTGAGACCCTCCAGCACCCCGAGGGTCTCGACGAACGGGGCGATGTCTGCGCCGTTCACGATCCACACCCGGTGGTCGACACCATCCGCCGTGGTCAGCTCGAGGTCGGCCGTGCGTCCGGCAACCGCGGCGATCTGCGCATCGAGACCCGACAGGTCGCGGTGCGCGAGCACGACCGGCGCCGTGTCGAGCCCCGCGGCCTCGAGGAAGTCCGACAGCGCCTGCTCCCGGTCGCTACGAGTCTGTTCGTGGAGTCGCACCCGTCCCTGCACGACGTCACGCACCGACACCCCCGCCACGATCCCCCACTGGCGCAGGTCGCCGGCGACGAGTTCGTGCACGGCCAACGCGCGGCCGACCGGACGAAGGGCGCCTGCGTCGACGAGTGCTCGGACCGCGGCCCCTGCCCGGCGCCCTGCCTCGGCACCGCCGGACTCCTCGGCCAGCAGCACGTCCGAGAGATCGACGCCGTCGCCGGACACCACGTGCAGGTCGAGGGGCGAGATCGAGAAGGATTCCCGGCGAGCGTTCAACCGGTGGCCTGGGTGGCGTCGGGGTTGACGCAGTGGCGGACCTCGCCGCGCCCGAACGCCTCGAGCATGTCGACCACTCCGTCGGCAACCGCCTGCTGGGCCTGCTGCGTCGAGGCACCCACGTGGTGGGTACCCACCACGTGGGGATGCCGTGCCAGCGGCGAGTCGAAGGTCGCCTCACCAGCCGCTGGTTCGTGAGGATAGACGTCGAGTCCCACGCGCAACTGCTTCTCGTCGAGCGCCTCGAGCAGGGCCCGTTCATCGACGAGGTCACCTCGCGACGTGTTCAGCAGGATCGCCCCCTCGCGGACGTGGTCGAGCAGGGGACGACCGATGAGGCCCCGGGTGTCGTCGGACATCGGGATGTGGAAGCTGAGCACGTCGCAGGTCCGGGCGAGCTCGTGCAGATCATCGAACAGGACGATCTCCAGCTCCTCGATGCGGTCGAGCACGTGCTGCGGCCGATCGTCGCGGGCCAGCGCGAACAGGTCGCAGCCGAACGCCCGGGCGCGCTGCGCGAACGCGAGCCCGATGTCCCCGAGACCCACGATCCCGACCTGTCGTCCGGAAATGCCGGTCGCTCCCTGGTGCTGCGCCTTACGCCACCGTCCCGCTCGCAGGTCGGCGACCTGTTCGGGGATGTCCCGATCGATCGCAAGGAGCAGTGCGAACGTCAGTTCGGCCACGGCCACCGAGTTGCGTCCCGGAACGTTCGACACCGGGACGCCGTGTCGGTTCGCGGCCACGACGTCGATGGTGTCGGTCCCTGCACCTGCCCGGATCACCCACCGCAGCGAAGGGGCCCGATCGAACACGTCCGCGCTCACCCGGGTGGACCTCACGACGAGCACTTCGACGTCCCCCGGATCGGCGGCGAGTTCATCCGCCGTGCGTCCCGGCACGTGGCTGACCTCGTGGCCTGCGCGTTCGAGCCGGGCGACGTGGTCCTGAGGGAATGCGTCAGCGACCACTACGCGCACGGCCTCCCCTTTCGCGTACCGGTGCTGGCGGAACCGCTGGCGGCCCCGTCGGTCCCGCCGACCGGCACGGGAGCGCATCCTGAACGTGACGTCCCCGCCTGTCAACCCTGGCGACGGCAGGCGTCATGGTCCACACCGTCACACGCGCCACCCCGACGAGGGCACGCAACGGGCGTTACAGTGACCTCGCGACTACACGACCGGTGTATGCCGGCCGTGTAGGGGTGTGGCACACGGGACAGGACGGGCGATGGCGACGTTGGAGGAACGTCTCGCAGCACTCGAACGGGACATGGAGTCGCTTCTCGACTGGCAGCGTCAGGTCGACACCCTGCTGAGGATCGTCGTCGGTGCCGCGGAGCCGATCATCGACGAAGACGGCGGTACGCCCCGAGCAACTGCTCCCGGGCCTCCCGAGTGAGCAAGGGATCGACCGCGATCGCGTCCTCGACGGTCGGGATCGGTGCGCGACCGTCCAGCGGCGCGAATCCCAGCAGGCGACACAGGGTCCCGCGTTCGAGTCCGAGCGCCGACTCGAGCCCGAGGATGACCTCGATGCGCTCGGGCGCGCGACGCGCCTTCTCGTAGTTGTAGACCTGCTGGGGCTCGGAGATCCCCTCGACGCGTTCGACCAGCTCGCGGCGCGGCAGGCCGGCCTCGGCACGAGCGCCAGCCAGACGTACCGCGAACGCCTCGATCTCCTCCGCGCGAAATCTCATGCGCGAAGCGTTGCCGATCGGCACACGAACCGGCCATACACGTATCGTTGACCTGCGCCGCTGGACGGCCCGTCCGGGAGGGAGATCCATGTCCGACCGCGACACGTACTACGGCCTGCCGCGCGTGGGTCTGTCGGTGGACGACGTGCTCGACGCGATCAATGACGACACTGCGCGGCCCGCGGACGAACCCGACGGAGAACCCACGGGCGACGACGCTGCAGGAGATGCAGCCGACGGCTCGGGTCAGTAGCCGAGGCGTCCGAGCTGCTTCGCGTCGCGCTGCCACTTCGGTGCGACGGTGACGTGGGTCGACAGGAACACCTTCGACCCGAACAGCACCTCGAGTTCGCGGCGCGCCTCGGTGGCGGCATCGCGCAGGTTCGCCCCACCCTTCCCGATCACGATGGCCTTCTGCGAGTCGCGTTCGACGTGGATGACCGCCTCGATGCGCAGCAGGTCGTCGCGTTCCGGGTCCGGGGCGACCTCGTCGACGGTGACCGCGATGGAGTGCGGAAGTTCGTCGCGTCCCCGGGAGATCAGCTTCTCCCGCAGGATCTCCGCGGCCATCCGACGTTCCGGCTGGTCGGTGACCTCGCCGGTCGGGAACAGTCGTGACCCCTCGGGCAGGTGGGACACGACGACCTCGACGAGCCGGTCGACGTTGTCGCCGGTCTCCGCGGACACCGGGACGACGTCGACACCGCGATCCGCGTCGAACATCCCCTGTAGGCGCGCGAGCGCCGGCAGCAGCCGCTGCTTGTCGGAGATCCGATCGATCTTGTTCGCCACCGCGATCACCGGCGTGTCGACGCTGGCCAACTCGTTGGCGAGGTACTCGTCGCCGGTGCCGATCCCGCCGGCGACGTCCACCAGGAACAGGATGACGTCCACCCCCGACCACGTGTCGCGGACCAGTTCGTTGAGGCGTCGCGACAGCAGCGTGGAGGGCTTCGCGAGTCCGGGAGTGTCGAGGAGCACCACCTGCGCGTCGTCACGGGTGAGCACCCCGCGAATCGCATTGCGGGTGGTGCCGGGCACGTCGGTCACGATCGCGACCTTGCTGCCCACGATCCGGTTGACCAGCGTCGACTTGCCCACGTTGGGGCGTCCGCACAATGCCACCATGCCGCTGCGGTGACCCTCGGCGGTCGGTTCGTCGAGGCCGGCGAGGATGCGTTCGAGGTCCAGTCCGTCGCCGCTCACTCGGACGACTGGCCCTGCGCGAGGCGCATCGGACCGAACCCGTGGGGAAGCAGTTCGGTGATGGAGATCACCAGCGGACGTCCGGCGTCGCCGGACGCGTACACGGTGGCCTGCGGGCCGAACTCGAAGATGGTCTGGCGACACGCCCCACACGGGGTGCACGGATCCGCACCATCTCCGACGACGGCGACCGCGACGACGGGACTGCGGACCCCGGCCGCGATCATGGATGCGAGCGCGGCCTGTTCCGCGCACGTGGTCATCCGGTACGAGGCGTTCTCCACGTTCACGCCGTCGAACGTGTGACCGTCGGCGGTGACCACCACGGCACCGACGCGAAACTGGGAGTACGGGGCATACGCCCGATTGCGGATCTCCCGCGCGCGACGCAGCAGGTCTGCCTCGTCGTACCCGGCACCACTCGCCCGCTGTTCGCCCTTCACGACGCACCCTCCGGCCGCGCGCCACGAGGCGCGTGTCTGTTGGCCAGACTACGTCGCGGGGGGCGCGCCACGTCGCCTACGCGCGGAACAGTCCGGCATAGCGGGTGATCGTCTCCAGGTAGTTCGCTCGTTCGAACGCCGACGGGTCGGTCACCCGCGCCTGGCTGACGGCACCGATCGCCTCCTCGACGGACCCGTACCCGTGCCCCTCGAGCCACGACGTCAGACCGTCGATGAGCACGCCGGCATGGCCCGGTCCGTTGTGCAGCAGCGCCGAGGTGGTCATCGCCACGTCGGCGCCCGCGAGCAGGACCTTGGCCACGTCGTCGGGCGTGTGCACCCCGGTGGTGGCGGCGATCGAGGCGTGGATTCGGCCGCGCAGGATCGCGCACCAGCGCAGGGGTAGACGCAGTTCGTGGGAGTCCGACAGGTGCAGACTGGGAGAGACCGACAGGGTCTGCAGGTCGATGTCCGGCTGGTAGAACCGGTTGAACAGCACCAGACCCGACGCTCCGGCGTCGATGAGCCGGGTCGCCAGGTGCGCGAGCGACGACCAGAACGGTGACAGCTTGACGGCGACGGGGACCCCGGCAGCAGCGACGACTGCCTGCACCATCTCGAGCGTCTCGGTCTCGATCTGGGCGCCGGAGACCTTCGCGTCGGCGGCGACCCGGTAGACGTTGAGCTCGACGGCGTCGGCTCCGGCCTCGGCGACCATCGACGCGTAGTGCGTCCAGCCGCCGCGGCTCGTGCCATTCAGGCTCGCGATCACCGGGACGCCGACGGCGTCCTTCGCCGCGCGCACCAGGCGCAGGTAGCGCACCGCTCCGTCGTTGTAGCCGTCGAGCAGATCGGGCACGTAGCCCTCCGGTGCCTCCGCGTGCGCTCCGGCCGACGACGTCAGGTAGCGAGCCAGCCCGTCGGCCTCGCCCGAGATCTGCTCCTCGAACAGGCTCGGCAGCACGACCGCGCCCACCCCGGCGGCGTCCAGCGCCCGCAGAGACGACACGTCACCGGTCATGGGACTCGCGGAGGCCACGACGGGGCTGCGCAGCGTGAACCCGAGGTACTGGGTCGACAGATCGACAGGGCCGACCGCGATCGGACCGCTGGCCACGAACCGACCGGGGCCGGGGGGTGCCGTGTCACCCGACCAGTCGTCGACGAGTTCGTCGAACGCGTCTGCGGGGGTGTCCTCGACCGGCATCACTGCACCTCCTCGTCCGGCAGCCCCAGATCGCTGTCGCGACGGGACACCCCGGCCAGCTGTTCGTAGTAGCGCCACCGTTCCGACACGTCGGCGGCGAGCAGTTCGCGCAGTCGCGCGGAGCGCTGCGGATCGGACCGTTCGAGCACGGCGTAGCGCGCCTCGGTGCGCAGCAGGTCGTCGAGCGGCACCGTCGGCGCCTTCGAGTCCAGGTGGAACGGTGTGGTGTCGGCATCCTCGTCGGGACGGAACCGGTACAGCGGCCAGTAGCCGGACCGCACCGCCAGGTCCATGCGGGTCATCGACTGGCGCATGTCGATGCCGTGGGCGATGCACGTCGAGTACGCGAGCAGCAGGGACGGTCCCGGCCAGGCCTCGGCCTCCCGGAACGCCTTGACCGTCTGCATCTCGTTCGCGCCGAGCGCGATCTGTGCGACGTACACGTGCCCGTACTGCATCGCGAGCAGACCAAGGTCCTTCTTGGCGGTCGACTTGCCCGCTGCGGCGAACTTCGCGACCGCACCCCGCGGGGTGGCCTTGGAGGCCTGGCCACCGGTGTTGGAGTAGACCTCGGTGTCGAGCACCAGCACGTTCACGTCCTCACCGGACGCGAGCAGGTGGTCGAGTCCGCCGAACCCGATGTCGTATGCCCAGCCGTCACCCCCGACGATCCACACGTCGCGACGTACGAGCACCGACGCGATCGCGGCGAGGTGCTCGGCGAGCACGGCGTCGTCGCCACCTGCGGCCCGCAGGTCGTCGAGTCGCGTGACCAGTGCGGCGACGCGATCCCGTTGCGCGCCGATCTGGACCTCGTCGGCCTGGGTCGCGCCGACGATCTCGGCCACCAGGTCATCGCCGACCCGGCCCGCCAACTGCTGCAGCAGACCGATGGCGACGATGCGTTGTTCGTCGAGTCCGATGCGCATCCCGAGCCCGAACTCGGCGTTGTCCTCGAACAGCGAGTTCGCCCACGCCGGACCGCGACCCTCGGCGTTGGTGCCCCACGGGGTGGTCGGCAGGTTGCCGCCGTAGATCGACGAGCATCCCGTCGCGTTGGCGATGACGGACCGGTCCCCGAACAGCTGGCTCAGCAGCTTCAGGTACGGGGTCTCGCCACAGCCGGCGCAGGCACCCGACGCCTCGAACAGGGGTTGCAACGTCTGCGAGTGCTTGACCGTGTCGTGACGCACGGACGTGCGGTCCGGGTACGGAATGGCCTCGAAGGCCTTCCAGCGGATGCGTTCGACCTCTCGGGTGTCGGCTGCGGGCACCATGTCGATGGCCCGGTGACTCGTGTCACTGCGGCTGACCGCCGGGCACGACTCGACGCACACCCCGCACCCGGTGCAGTCGTCCGGTGCGACCTGCACGGTCAGCAGGTGATCGGTCAGATCACGGTCCCGGAACGGCTTGCACAGGAACTCGTCGGGTGCGTCACTGATGGCGTCGGCCTCGAACACCTTGATCTGGATCGCCGCGTGCGGGCACACGATCGCGCACTTGCCGCAGTCGATGCACAGGTCCGGGTCCCACTGCGGCATCTCCTCGGCCAGTGACCGCTTCTCCCAACGGGCCGTACCCGTCGGGAAGGTCCCGTCGACCGGCAGGGCCGACACGGGCAGCAGTTCGCCCTCGCCCGCGAGCAGGCGGGCGGTGACCCGTTCGACGAACTCCGGCACATCCCCGGGCGTGACCGCGCGCAGCTGCAGGGCGCGTTCGATCGGGTCCCGTCGCGGCATGCCGGTGACCGCCCCGAGCGTGACCGGCGCGAGCGCGCCCCGTGCCGCCGCCACCGCGGCGAGGTTTCGTTCCACGATCACGGGTGCGCGGTCGGCCCAGGTCTCGCGGATCGCGCTGGTGATGGCCTCGAGCGCCACGTCGCCGTCCAGCAGGTCGGTCGCCGCGAACAGTGCCACCTGCATGACGGTGTTGATTCTCCCGGGAATGCCGGCCTCACGGGCGATGTGGTGCGCGTCGACGACGAACAGGTGCGCGTCACGATCGACCAGCAGGCGCTGCACGTGCTCGGGCAACCGATCCCACACCTCGTGAGCGCCGAACGGGGCGTTGAGCAGCACGGTGCCCCCCGGACGCAGGCGTGCGAACACGTCAAGCCGTTCGAGCAGGCCGAACTGGTGGCACCCGACGACGTCTGCCTGCTCGATCAGGTACGTCGAGCGGATCGGCGTGGGCGAGAACCGCAGGTGCGACTCGGTGACCGCCCCTGACTTCTTCGAGTCGTAGACGAACGCGCCCTGCACCGACAGGTCGGTGTGCTCGGCGATGATCTTCGCCGTGTTCTTGCTGGCCCCGACCGTGCCGTCCGACCCGAGTCCGTGCAGGATCACCTGCAGTTCACCGTCGGGGCGACCGATGTCGAGGTCGTCCACGTCGAGCGACAGTCCGGTGACGTCATCGATGATCCCTACCGTGAAGCGACGCTTCGGGGTCTCGGCCGACAGCTCCGTGAACACGCAGGCCGCCATGGCGGGAGTGAACTCCTTGGAGGACAACCCGTAGCGACCGCCGATCACGTCGGGCAGGGACTCGCGTCGCCCGGTCATGGCGGCGTCGGCGAGCACGGACACGACGTCGGTGAGCAGCGGTTCGCCGAACGCGCCGGGTTCCTTCGTGCGGTCGAGCACGGCGATCCGCGTCGCCGTGGTGGGGATGGCCTCGAGCAGCGCCTCTGAAGGAAACGGCCGGAAGAGGCGAACGATCACCAGCGCGACCTTCTCCCCTGCGGCACGCAGGTGGTCGACGACCTCACGCAGCGTCCCGGAGGCCGATCCCATGACGACCACGACCCGCTCGGCATCGTCGTCGCCATAGCGCTCCACGAGTCGGTACTGGCGACCGACTCGCTCTGCGAGCCGGTCCATGATCGCCTGCACGATGCCCGGCACGGCGTCGTGAAAACGGTTGGCAGCCTCGCGCGCCTGGAAGAACACGTCAGGGTTCTGGGCGGAACCCCGCAGCACCGGACGGTCCGGGTCGAGCCCGCGCAGCCGGTGTTCCACGATGTCGGGTTCGTCGACCAGCGAGGTAAGGGTCGCCTCGGTGAGACGCTCGACCACCGCGAGCTCGTGCGAGGTTCGGAACCCGTCCATGAAGTGCAGGACCGGAACGCGTGACGCGAGTGTCGCCGCGTGGGCGACGGCGGCGAGGTCGTGGGCCTCCTGGGGACTGGTCGACGACAGCATCGTCCAACCGGTACCCCGGGCCGACATCACGTCGGAGTGGTCCCCGAAGATCGACAGGGCGTGGGTCGCCAGTGTGCGGGCGGCGACGTGGATGACCGCCGGAGAGAGTTCGCCGGCGATGCGGTACATGTTGGGCAGCATGAGCAGCAGGCCCTGCGACGCCGTGAAGGTCGTCGAGAGGCTGCCGGCCTGCACGGCGCCGTGCAGCGCTCCTGCCGCGCCGGCCTCGGACTGGAGCTGGACAACGCGGGGCACCGTCCCCCACAGGTTCTCACGTCCCGCGGTCGCCCAGTCGTCGGCGTGCTCACCCATCGGTGACGCGGGCGTGATCGGGTAGAGGCAGACGGTCTCGCTGAGGGCGTAGGCGACGTGCGCGACGGCCTCGTTGCCGTCCATCACGCCGATGCGGCCCCCGGCGACGTCATCGAGGTCGTTCGACGGCATCGGCCGGGCTCCCTGACCGAGCGATGGAGGGTGGTTCGCCGGTCGCTCACGACCCTAGGCACCGCACACTCGGCGCGGGTGAAGTCGCAGGTCCCCACCTGCAGGGACCATCGGCCCGCCCTCAGCGCCGCTCGGCGTCCCGATCCCCGGTCGCGTCGTCGGCGGCGCCCACGCGTGACCCGGGTGCGACCAGGACCTTGCCCACACGACGGCCCTGCACCGACTCGACGGTCAGCACGTGCCCGTCGAGCTCGACGGACTCCCCGACCTCGGGCACACGTCCCAGGGTGCCGAACACCAGCCCGCCGACCGTGTCCCAACCCTCCTCGGGCAACGTCGACGACAGCATCTCGTTGAGATCGTCCACCCCGAGGCGGGCATCGATGCGCAGCACCCCACCGTCACACACCTCGACGAGGGGTTCCTCGTGGTCGTGCTCGTCGACGATCTCCCCGACGATCTCCTCCAGGATGTCCTCGATGGTGACCACCCCGACGATCGCCCCGTACTCGTCCACGACGAGTGCCATGTGCACCGCCGAGGCCTGCAGGTCGCGCAGCAGTTCGTCCACACGCTTGATCTCCGGGACGAACGTGGCCTCACGCACCAGGTCCTCCCAACCACCGCCGTTTCCGCGGTCCGCGACACACGCCAGCAGGTCCTTGGCGTACACGATGCCGACGAACTCGTCCGCGTCGTCGGACTCGTGGACGGGCACACGCGAGAATCCCTGTTCCGTCACGGCGGCGATCAGGGCGTCGAGGGGTTCGCCCCGCCCGACGGTCACCATGTCGGGACGCGGCGTCATGATCTCGCGTACCCGGGTGTCGGCGAGTTCGAAGATCGAGCGGATCATCGCTCGCTCCTCGGGTTCGAGCGCGGGATCTTCCTCCTCGTCGTCGGAGTCGAGTTCGCGCAGTTCCTCGTCGGACGCGTACGGCCCCGACACCTCGTGACGACGCGGCACCAGGCCGCGTCCGGCGGCGACGAACAGACGTGCGATCGGCCCGACCGCACGCACCACCACCCGCGCAGACGCGGCAAGACGCAGACCGGTGGCCTCCAGGTGGCGCAGTGCCACCGTGCGAGGCGCGACCTCACCGACGACGAGGCTGACCACCACGATCCCCACCAGTGTCACGACGATCCCGGTGGTGGAGGGCACGAATCGCACGGCGAGGCCGATCGCGGCGGCGGCGAGCGTGACGCGTGCGGTCACCGTCGCGACGAGCACGGCCGACAGGGCACTCGAGCGGTGTTCCGTGAGCCACAGCAGCGCGGCCGAACCGGGCCGGTCCTCATCGTCGAGCCGCAGCGCCCGCACGAGGTTCAGGCGGTCGATGACCGTCTCGATGGCGGCGAGGTAGGCCGTGAACACCGTCAGGGTCACGACGAGCACGATGAGCGAGGTGCTCATGCGCTGGCCCGATCGAAGGAGGCCAGCAGTTCTTCGGTCAATCCGAACATCTCACGTTCCTCATCCGGTGACGCGTGGTCCATCCCGAGCAGGTGCAGGATCCCGTGGACGGTGAGCATCTCCAGCTCGGCCGACGGGGTGCGATCCAGTTCCGCAGCCTGGTCGTGGGCCACCTGCGGACACAGCACGACATCCCCCAGGATCGCGGGCGCGCCCGGCGCCGCCTCTCCCGGCTCGTCGATCGGGAACGCCAGCACGTCGGTCGGGCCGGCCTTCTGCATGTGCCGTTCGTTGAGTTCGGCGATGGTGGTGGTGTCGACCAGCAGCAGCGACAGCTCCATGTCGTCGGGGACACGACGTGCGCCGAGCACGTGGCGCGCGAGCGCCAGCAGCCGGTCCGTGTCCACCTCCAGACCCTGCTCGTCAGCGAGGAACACGCTCACGTGCCCTCCTGTGCGGCCGGGGCGGCCTCTCCGGCCGGGGCGGCCTCTCCGGCCGGGGCGGCCTCTCCGGCCGGGGCGGCCTCTCCGATATTCGCCGTGTCTCGGTCGTCGGAGGCCTCGTAGGCCTCGTAGGCCTCGACGATCCGCTGCACGATCTCGTGGCGCACCACGTCGGCGGGTCGCAGGTAGCAGAACCCCACACCCTCGATGTCGGTCAGGATGTCGCGCACGAGTCGCAGACCCGACGTGCGGCCCGCCGGCAGGTCGACCTGACTGACGTCGCCGGTGATCACCGCTCGCGAGTTGAACCCGATGCGGGTCAGGAACATCTTCATCTGCTCGGCGGTGGTGTTCTGCGCCTCGTCGAGCACGATGAACGCGTCGTTGAGCGTGCGCCCACGCATGTACGCCAACGGGGCGATCTCGATCGTGCCCCGGTCGACGTGGCCGATCAGTTCGTCGGCCTCCATCATGTCGTGCAGCGCGTCCCACAGGGGCCGCAGGTACGGGTCGATCTTCTCGTGCAGCGTGCCGGGCAGGAAGCCGAGCCGCTCCCCCGCCTCCACGGCGGGACGGGTCAGGATCAGGCGGTTGACCTCTCGCTGGCGCAGGGCTCGCACCGCAGCGCCCATCGCGAGGTAGGTCTTGCCGGTCCCGGCCGGGCCGATGCCGAACGTGACCGTGTGGTCGCGGATCGTGTCGAGGTAGCGCTTCTGCCCGAGGGTCTTGGGACGGATGGATCGCCCGCGGTGCGTCATGAGGGTGTCGGACAGCACGTCAGAGGGCCGCTCGACGGTGTCTGCACGCACCATCCTGATCGCCTGTGTGAGGGTCGCGGCGTCGAGCACCCGGCCGCTGGCGAGCAGTGACACCGCCTCCTCGAAGATGCGCACGACCCGCGCGGTCTCGTCGGGGTCGTCCGAGGTGATCGTGATCTGGTTGCCACGCACGTGGACGTGGGCCTCGAACGCGGCCTCGATCTGCCGGAGGAGCTCGTCGTGGGGCCCGAGCAGGGCCACCATCGAGTGGTCGCTCGGCACGGAGAGGGTGATGAGGGCCTGCGGTGCATGGCTGTCGGCGGTCGTGTCGTCCTCTGCGATGTCCACGACGGACAGCGGTGTGGTCACCACGAGTGGGTGGAACTCCTTGTCAGGCAGTGTCGGCAGCAGACGGCGGCGTCAGGCCGTGTCGTTCTCACAGGATACCGCCGGGACGGGGCTCAGGACCAGCGCCCACACGTCGCGGCGACGACGGCGACGGCGACCGCCGCGGCGTGCTCGGTGCGCAGCACGTTCGGTCCGAGTCCGACCACCCGGCCACCGCGGGCCACCAGGACGTCCACCTCGGCGTCGGTGAACCCTCCCTCCGGCCCGACGACGACGGTGACCATGCCCTGGGGATCGACGACCTCCGACGCGAGCTGTTGCGGCAGGGAGACCTTGGCACCGGGGTGTGCGACAAGCAGCAGCGCACCCGGATCGACCTGTTCGACGGTCGTGGGGCGATGGACGGTGGGCAGTCGGGTGCGTCGGGACTGCTGGGCCGCGGACCGGGCGACGGCCTCGAGACGCTCGACCAGGCGTGCGGGCCGATCACCGGTGGGCCGTGCCTCGGGGCGCTCGGTGACCAGCGGGGTGACGGCGTCGACCCCCAGCTCGGTGACGACCCGCACGACGTCGTCCAGCCTGCGTCCCTTGCCAATCGCCTGGACCACGTGCAGCCGCGGTCCAGGCGCCGGATCGGTCACGGACGGCGACGTCAGGGTCGCCGTGGACCTGTCGAGCACGGCGTCTGCCCAGCATCCTGCCCCGTCGGTCACCATGAGCTCGGCGCCGTCCGACCGACGCAGGACCCGGCGCAGGTGATGGACCTCGGCGTCGGGCAGGTCGACCCGGTCACCCGACACACGCGCATCGAGGGACGCGTCGACCACGACGAGCGGCGCCGGCATCAGCGTTGCAGCGCGTCACGCAGGCGAGCGAACAGACCCGATCCGGACGCGTCGAGCGACTCGCCACGGAGGTCGGCGAACCGGCGCAGCAGGTCTCGCTGGTCGTCGTCGAGCCGGGTCGGGATCTCCACGCGCACGACGAGGCGCAGGTCGCCTCGACGCCCTCCGCCCTTCGTCGGGACGCCCGCACGTCGCACGAGCAGCACGTCACCGGGCTGGGTCCCGGCGGGGACCGGCACCTCGACGTCCTCACCGTCGATGCTGGGGATGGTCAGCGTGCCGCCCAGCGCTGCCTGCGTGACCGGTACGACCACCTCCGCCACGAGGTCACGGCCCTGCCGGTCGAACAGCTCGTGGTCGGCCACGCGGATCTCGACGAACAGGTCACCGGGCGTGCTGCCGTTGCGCCCGGCCTCACCGGCACCGGAGATCCGCAGGCGGTCACCGGGTTCGATCCCGGCCGGGACCTCCACGGTCAGGGACCGGTTCTCCACCCGCCGGCCCTCCCCGGCGCAGCCCACACAGGGATCGTCGATGGCGCGTCCACTGCCTCGGCAGTCGGGGCACGCCGTGGCGGTGGCGACCTGACCAAACGCCGTACGCACGACCTGCTGGACCTGGCCCGCTCCCCCGCAGGTGCGGCACCGACCGGCACCCGCACCGTCCGCGGATCCGGAACCCCCGCACTGGGTGCACCCCACGGCGACCTCGACCTGCACGTCGCGGGTGACCCCGGTGACGACCTCCTCGAGGGTCAGTTCCGTGACCACGAGCACGTCACGCCCGGCGGTGCTGCGCCCGGCTCTCCGCCCGCCGAACCCCGAACCGAAGAATGCGTCGATGACGTCGTCGATCCCTCCGAATCCACCGCCCTGGAAGCCGAACGGGTCACCGGAGCCCTGGGTCGACGGGGTGCCATCGTCGCCGAACCGGTCGTAGCGCGCCCGACGCTGGGGATCGGACAGGATGTGGTGGGCGTGCGTGACCTTCTTGAACGCCTCCTCGTCACCTCCGGCGTCGGGGTGGTGTTCCCGGGCCTGACGGCGATAGGCACGCTTGATGTCGTCGGCCGACGCATCGCGTGCGACGCCGAGCAGCTGGTACAGGTCATCGGGCACGTCGGATCCGACCCTCATCGGTGGATGCCGACCGCGAGGCGGTCAGCGGGACAGGTCTGTGAGCGTCTCCTGCAGCTGGTCCGCGACCGCTCGGACGGTCGCGAGCACGCCCGCGTAGTCCATCCGGGTCGGCCCCAGCACACCGAGCGATCCGGCACTCACCAGGCGATAGCGCTGGGCGACGAGCGACGTGGTGCGCAGGTCCGCCACGTCGTTCTCCTGGCCGATGCGCACGGTCGGACGATCATCCTCGGTCGCGTCGGCGAGCATACGGGCGAGCGTCGCGCGTTCCTCGAGCAGCTGGAGGACACGCGACAACTGCTCACGTTCGAGCGTCTCGTCGCCCGCGAGCGAGGCCTGCCCTCCGACGTACACGTTGTGGACCGTGTCGTCGGTCAGGTCCTCCGCGGTCGCGTCCGCCAGTGCGACGAACACCCCGCGCAGTTCCGATGGACTGTCGTCGACGATCGCGGACACCACCGCGTGGACGTCACCGAGTCGGCGCCCCACGAGGTGTTCAGCGACCACGCCGCGGGCACGGTCGAGGTCGGCATCGGCAAGGTCGACCGGGACGTCGAGCGTGCGCTTCTCCACGCGGCCCGTGTCGGCGACGAGCAGGAGCATGGCCGAACCGGGCGCGAGCGAGACCAGTTCGGCGAGCCGCACCATCGACGCGTCGATGGCCGGCGCGATGACCAGAGAGACGAGCCGGGTGAGCTGGCTGAGCACCGACGACGTACGGGCGAGCAGGTCCTCCACGTCACGCGCGGACCCGAGCAGTTCCTGGACGAGTTCGCGGCGGGGATCATCGACCCCGGAGCCGTCGCGCAGGTCGTCGACGAAGCTGCGGTAGCCCTTGTCGGTGGGAACCCGTCCCGCGGACGTGTGCGGCTGACGGATGTAGCCGAGTTCCTCGAGGGCGGCCATCTCGTTGCGGACGGTCGCGGCCGACACGCCGAGGTCGGTCACCTCCACGACACGCTTCGAACCGATCGGTTCGCCGTGGGCGACGTACTCGGTCACGATGGCACGCAGGATCGTGCGCTTGCGCTCGTCGAGCAGCGCTGCGGCAGTGTCGGCGACAGGCGACTCGCCTGCCGCCGGTGCGGTCAGTTGCGCCTGGAGCCGGACGATGTGGTCGGTGTCGACCGTTCGATCGGCCATGGGGCCCTCCGGATCGCTCACCAGCGTATCCGCACGACCCTGCCGGACCCGGGGGACGTGACCCGCCGCCACGCAGGTGCGCTGCCTACGCTCGACGTCCCCGGTAGGCCATCGGGACCGACCGCCGCCGCAATCGGCAGACGAGGACGTCCGTGCCCGACGAACTGACCACTCGCGAGGCCTGTGACGTGCTGGGACTGCTCCCTCCCGTGGACAGCGACGACGTCCGGCGCGCCTATCGCGAACAGGCACGTCGACACCACCCGGACCTCGGTGGCGACGCACGAACGTTCCAGCTCCTCCAGCTCGCCTACGAGACCCTCCTGGCCGAACCACCGGTGACCGTCGAGGTGTCGCGTGGACGTCCATCACGCGCGGCCCCACCTCGACCGGCGCCGGCAGCGCAATCCGTCGACGTCGAGGTCCCCCGGGCCGGCAGTCGCCTCACGGTGGACGCGGTGGCGGCCTGCGTCGCGCACACCGGCGGGCTCACCGCGGCGAGTCGCGCGCCGGGATCCCTGCTCAACGTCGTGGCGCAGCACCTGGCCCACGACGTCGCCGCGCGGCTGCGCATCGGCCCGTCACGTGACGACCGGGGCCACCCGGTGCTCCTCGTCGAGGTGATCGCCCGGACCCGTCGTTCGAGGCGAGCGCTGGAGGCGGCACGGATCGGCGACGGCTGGGTGCGACTGCGCGGGTCGTCGTCGACCACGGTCCGCAGACTGCTCGACACCGGGTCTGGGCCGGGACCGGACGCACGTCACGCCGCCGAGTGCGCCCGCGACCTGCTCGACGCGACCAGTTGGCCGCTGTCCACGTGGCGGCTGCTGGACGTCGGTCAGCAGCCTGCGGGTGGCGCCAGCTGAGTGCCGTCGAGCCGGTCCATCAGCACCTGGATCGGCACGGCAAGTCCCATCCCGGTGTCGATCTCGAGCGCGAACACGACGGCGACGACCCGGCCCTCCTGATCGAGCACCGGTCCTCCGGAGTTGCCCTGCCGGATCTCCGCGTCGATCCGCACGACGTCGGCGGCCTCGCCGAGCATCTCGCCTCGAACCATCCCCACGACCGTGCCCGTCGTGATGGTCGACGGCCCCCCACCCGGGTAGCCGACGACCACGATGGGTTCGCCCGCACGGACGGGATCGGTCCGCAGGTTCGCGACGGGAAGGTCGGACGCGTCCTGCAGGCGCAGGATCGCCAGGTCCGAGTCCACGGCGACGCCGTCGACCCGTGCCTCCAGCGAACGCCCGTCCCACGTGTTGACGGTCACGTCGACCGGCTGGTCGACCACGTGGCGGTTGGTCACGACGATGCCGCCGGGCAGCACGAACCCGGATCCCACACCGAACTGGCGACATCCGAGCGTACGGATGCGCACGGTGATCTCGCGGGCCTGCCGCAGGACCGACGTCGCCGCCGGGGCCGCCAGGTCGAGGGCGGCGAGCTGTTCGAGTTCTCGATCGAGGTCGTCACCCTCGATCGGTGGCGGCGACTCGACACACGCGGCGAGCACCAGGCCCACGAGCAGCATCGCCGCCGTGGGGCGACGTCTTGGACGCGTGGTCGTCGACGGGGTCAACGGATCTGGTTCGCCGCGGCCGCGGCACCCGCCGCGGCCGCTCGCGCGTCGTTGCAGAACGACGTGGTGGACTGTGCCATCTGGTTGAGGGGACCGATGTCGACGTCCTCGCCGGCGGCGACACGGTTGAAGCCGGCGACCGTGGCGGACTGCAGCTCGAACATCCGGCTCACACACTGGTCGAGTGCCGAGATCGCGTCGGCGATCCTCGACGACACCCGGGCGAGCACGTCGCGCTGGACCTCGACCGTGGTGGCGGTGTCCTCGGCGCGGGCCTTCTCGTCGGCCAGTTCGCGGATGCGGTCCTCGAGCTGCCCGACATCGGTCTCGGACGTGGTGAGCATCGACGCGATCTCGTCGAGCTGGGTCTGCATGGCCTCGGCCCGGCCTCGGGCGTCGTCGCGCTGGTCCTCGACGGTCAGCGCCCGGTCTCGCCACTCGCCTGCGACGGCGCGCTGCTCCCACGCGACCGCGCCGGCCGTGCCGGTGAGAGCCACGAGCAGCACGATTGCGACGATCCACGGCCAGCGCCGCAGTCGTCGAGGTGGTGCCGGCACCTGCCCGACGCCAGGGTGTTCCACGACGGTCGACCTCCTCGCACGGGCACCGCTCGCACGTTCCAGACCTGGTTCGGACCCGACGTGCGTGCGGTGCGGTCACCAGAGTGCCATGTCCGAGAACACGGCGGTCGCACCTCCTCCGATTCCGGGACTCGATGCGGCACGCTGGTGACCACCGGTGCCCCGCTGGCATCGGCCGGACCCGGAAGGCACCCCTGTGGCGACCGACGACGCACCGTTCTCGCCCGACGTGCTGCTGCGTCGTGCGGCGGCGGGCGACGCCGCACGGGTCCGCGAGGTGCTGGCCACCATCGGGCCCAGTCGCCTGCTCGATGCGGTGATGACCCAGGCCGAACTCGCCGTCGACGACGAACGGCCCCGCGTCGCCGGGATCGACGCGATGGCCGAGCTCGACCGGGCCGCCATCGAGGTGATGGACCTACCCCAGGGCGCCGGCATGGACGACGTGCACGCGTTCCCGTCTGACGGCCAGCCGATCGCCAGCCCGACGCTCGTGGGCTGGGAGCTGGTGACGGTGCCCCCGAGCCGACTCGAGGGTGCGACGATGTCCATCGCCGCGCGCCCGTGGCAGCTCGCCCTGGTCGCGTTCGCCGACTCGGTCGATCGACGGGGCACCCACTTCCGGCGGGTGGTCGCCGCCGCTGCCGACGGGCGCATGGTCGCCGGTCAGCTGCGGTTCGACGCACAGGGGCAGCCGACCGACCTGCTCGACGCGATCGTGACCCGCAGCACTGCCGACCTCGTCGACGACGAGCAGCTCGCCGTCGGTCTGCTGGCGGCACTCCGGGAGTGCGCGCACGGCGCATAGCCTGCGTCCACACGCAACCCGACCCCGCCTCCTGAGGATTCCGTCGTGATCGTTCGTGCCCGCTTTCGTCCGCATCCCCGTGGTTTCGGGTTCCTCACCTTCGTCGGTGACGACGGACTCACCCCGGTCGAGGTCGCCGTCGGCGGCGACGACGTCGCCCCGGTCACGACCGACCAGGCCTTCGTACCCCCGCCGATGACCCGAGGGCTGGTCGCCGACGACCTGGTCGACGCGACCGTGCACGCGGACGACCGCGGGGTCTCGGCCGACGAGGTGACCCTGCGCCAGCGGCCGCGTCGGATGCTCGTCGGCACCATCGTGCAGGGACCCGGCCGACTCGTCCTCGACCCGGACCCGTCACTGGCCAGCGGCTGGGTTCGACTCGCCGACACCGTCGAGTCCTCCGTGCGGCAGGCCGTCGGGCGTGTCGCGGTGGTCCTGCTCGGAGCCGACGACGAGGGCCGTCCCGTGGCCAGCGCGCTGGTCGCCGGGCCGTACGTCGACCGGTCGCCGCAGGCCGTTCGCGCGCGCGCCGCCGTCGTCGCGTTGGGGCGGGGCGCACCGGACCTCGTTGCCGGAGGTGCCGAAGCGGTCGGACTCGATCCGTCGACCGCGGCGGTGTCCCACGCTCGGTTCGTCGGCACCGTCGCCGGAGGAGGGCGCGGGGCCGCCGCCGGCCTCGACCCCAACGGGACCATCCCGGGCGCGTCACTGACGCCGACAGACCGACGCGACGAGCCGTGCGTGACCGTCGACTCCGTCGACACGCGGGACCTCGACGACGCGGTGTCCGCCACGTGGGACGGCGACACGGCGGCACCCGTGCACGTCGCCATCCACATCGCGGACGCTGCTGGCGTCGTCGGCATCGGATCGGACGCGGACCACTACGCCCGTACCGTCGCGACGAGCGCCTACCTCGCCGTCGGCGGCAACGCACCGATGCTCGATCCCGCCCTGTCCGAGGACGCCCTGTCCCTGCGCGCCGGCGAGGACCGCGACGTGCTGTCCGTTCGCATGTCGGTGCAGCCAGGCGGCGCGGTCACCGACGTGACCCTCGAGTGCGCCACCATCCGGTCGTCCGCGCAACTGTCGTACGGGGCGGTCGAACACCTGCTCGACGGGGACTCCGGCGCGGTCACCGACGAGGCTGGAGACCAGGCAGGCGTCGCGATCGCCACCCTGGGTGGCATCATCGAGGCGGCACGTCGGCTCGGGGTGGAACGCGACGGTCGGATCACCTTCGAGGAACTGTTCGCCTCGTCCGAGGTCACCCCGGCGATCGTGGACGGACGTCTCACCACCGTCGAGGCCGAACCCCACGCCCGCGCCTACCGGCTGATCGAACGGCTCATGGTCGCCGCCAACGAGGCCGTCGCCGGACAGCTCGTCGAACGCGGCGTGCCGGCGCTGTACCGCACGCACGCCGGCATCGATCCGGACCGTCTCGACCGCCTGCGCGCTGCCGTCGAGACTGCCGGCGCCTCCGTGCCGGCACTCGACGACGCGACGTCGCCGGAGGAGGTCGTGTCCGGGCAGCTGCTCGCCGAGATCGACCGGCTCGACGCCGAGGGGCGCGTGGCCGACCGAGACCTGCTGGTCGCCGTGGCGACCGGTTCGACGGCCCGTGCGACCTACGACCCGGAGGCGACCCACCACCGGGGACTGGCCGCCGGCGCCTACACGCACTTCACGTCACCGATCCGTCGCTACGCCGACCTGACGGTGCATCGCCAGCTGCGGGCCATGCTCGCCGGCGAGGCCGCCCCGTACGACGTCGGGCAGCTGTCCGCGCTCGCACGCTGGCTCGACACCGTGAGCGGCGCCGTCTCGTTCCTGCAGGCCCGGGAGCGCGGTGACCTGTGGTCGCAGCTGCTCGACCGGGGATTCCTCGAGGGTCCCGAACCGGCGACGGTGACGGACGTGACCGTGAACGGCCTGCGCATCCGGCTCCCCCGGATCGGCGTCGGAGGGTTCGTCACCGCCGAGCGGGCGCTCGGGCTGCCCGATCGCGAGCGTGGCAGTCTCGTCGTGGACGACCACGGACTGACCACGACGTCGGGTCCGTGGCGTGTCGGTGCACGGGTGCAGGCGCGGTTCGTCGGGCTGGACGACACGGGACGGGCGAACTGGCGCCTCGGTGAGGATCCCGGCCCCCAGTAGGGTTGCGCACGTCCTCGTCCCACGGAGTCGTGATGCCGCGCATCCTGGCCGTCTCGGGCCACACCCCGTCGATCGATCCCGACACGTACCTCGCCGACGGCGTGGTCATCGCCGGCGACGTCACGCTCGCAGCCGGGGTGTCGGTGTGGTTCAACTCGGTGATCCGGTCCGAGCGGGCCCCGGTCACGATCGGGCCGGACTCGAACCTGCAGGACCTGTGTGTCGTGCACACGGACCGTGACGTGCCCACCACGCTCGGGGCCCGGGTCACCGTCGGACACCGGGTCGTGCTGCACGGCTGCACGATCGATGACGACGTGCTCATCGGCATGGGCGCGGTCGTCATGAACGGCGCGCACGTGGGAGCTGGCGCCATCGTCGGTGCCGGCGCCATCGTCACCGAGGGCACCGTGGTACCCCCCGGCACGCTCGCGCTCGGACTGCCGGCGAAGGTCGTGGAACGGCCGGTGTCCCCGGTTCCTCGCCCGAACGTCGCGTCGTACCTCGAACTGTCCGCCCAGTACCGCGAGGCCCGCGACGTCTGACGCCACGCGGCGCGCCTTCACGCGGGGTGGGCAGTCAGGCGTGGTCCCCACGCACCTCACGCCTGCAGGCGCTCGCGGAGTCCCGAGGCACGCTGCACGCGCCGTTCGATCGCCCCGCGCAGGATGTCTGGGTCACCGTGGATGGTGGCGTCCCGGCGAGCACGGGTGATGGCCGTGTAGACCAGTTCGCGGGTCAGCAGCGGCGTGTCGACGCGAGGGAGCACGACCACCACCTCGTCGAACTGTGACCCCTGGCTGCGGTGCACGGACATCGCGTGGACTGGTTCGTGAGGAGGAAGCCTCGACGCCGCGACCAGGCGCACGCCTCCGCCGGGCGCCCAGAACGCCACGACGCCGGACCCACGGGTCGGGTCGGTGACCACGACCCCGACGTCACCGTTGTACAGCCGCTGCACGTGGTCATTGCGGGTGACGATCAACGGGGTACCCACGGGGTGCGGTCCGAGTCGGTCGGTCCTGTCGTCGAGCGCCGCCGCGATGCGGCGGTTGAGCGTGTCCACGCCGTGCGGACCGCGACGCAGGGGCGCGAGCACCCGGAAGGCGTCCGCAGCCGTGAGCACGTCGGAGGGATCCGCCCCCGATCGCGCGAGGTCCTGCAGCGACCGCGCGCGAGCGACGATCCGGGCCCACACGTCGGCATCGAGCTGGTCGCCGGACCCGTCGACCCGACGCACGTCGTCGTGGCGCCCGTCGAGCGACCCGATGACGGCGTCGCTCTCGCCCTGCTCGACAGCGCGTGCCACCTCGAAGATCCCCGACGCGGATCCGAACCGGAACGTGTGGGTCAGGTGCACGTGGCCGTCGACCGTGCGCCCACCGGCAGCGACGTCCGCGAGCACGGCACCGGCGTCGATCGACGTGAGCTGGTCGCGATCACCGACGAGTACGAGGCGGGTGGACGGGCCGAGTGCATCCACCAGGCGCGCCATCAGCGGGAGCGACACCATCGAAGCCTCGTCGACCACCACGACCTCGTGCGGCAGTGGGTTCGACGCATCGTGACGGAACCGGGTGGGACGACCCGGGTTCCACCCGAGCAGACGGTGCAGCGTCGACGCCTCGACACGACGCAGGTGTCCGGCGACGGCGTCGTCGATGCCGAGTCCGTCCACGTCGTCGCGCACGGCCTCGGCCATGCGGGCCGCCGCCTTTCCGGTGGGCGCCGCCAGCACCATGCGCAACGGGATGCCCCCTGGGGCCGTGGCCGCCAGGACGGCCAGCATCCGCACCACGGTGGTGGTCTTTCCCGTGCCAGGCCCCCCGGTCAGCACGACCAGTCGGCGACGTGTCACCCGTCGCGCAGCCTCGCGCTGACCGTCCGTTCCCTCACGCCCGTCGAACAGGCGGTCCAGCACCCCTTCCACGGCCGCGGGGTCCCGGTCGTCGAGGGCACCGAGCGCGTCGAGAAGTCCGTCGGCCAGCCGTTGCTCGTGTCGCCAGTAGCGATCGAGGTAGAGCCGCCGGCCGTCGAGCACGAGCGGCGCGACACGGTCTTCGCCGGGCACGCGGACCGCTGCACTCGACGCAAGCCGTTCGACCCATGCGCCGATCTCGGGCAGCGTCCCCTCGACCGGCAGGCCGTCGTCGTCGACAAGCCCCCGGGCGACCAGCCGATCAAGTTCGAGACAGACGTGTCCGTGCCTGACGGCACGCACCGTCAGCGCCACCCCGAGGCGGACCTGCTCGTCGCGCTCCGCCTCGAGTCGACACACCGCCTCGGCCGTGTGCCACTCGGCAGCGGTCAGCACGCCGAGGTCGCACAGGACGTCGACGAGGGCTGCAGGGCGCGGGCTGGCGGTCACGTGCCACCCCGCAGCACCCGGTCGAGGTCCTCGACGAGCGTCCGCTCGGGGCGCAGGGCGTACACGCCGTACGGGGTGCCGTCCGGGGCGACCGGCCCCCCGGGACCGGTCATGCCCCGCAGGAACAGGTAGACCGCACCGGCGATGTCGCGGTCGTAGTCGTGGTCCGGGATCCTCCACCGCAGGTAGCGGTGCAGTGCCACCACGTACAGGTGGAGCTGCACCAGGTAGTCGTGCGACACCATCTGCTCGACCATGTGTTCCGGGGCGTGGTGCGCAACCGTCGACGTGCGACGGCCGTGGGCGTCCACCTCACCCATCCAGTTCGACTTGTGGTCGGCGATCAGGTACCGGCCACCGAAGCGCGCGACGAGGTCGATGCTCCCGGTCAGGAACCCCCGCGCCGGCATCGCCGTGCGGGCCCGCAGTCGCGCGGCGGCACGAGCGAGCGGCGCGTCGGCGGACCCTGCGTGGGCGGCGAACACGTCCGCGATGCGGTGCACGTCGACGGGCTGGCCGTGCGGCACGTCGCCGCCGGCGATCGGCAGGTCGAACGCGAGTTCGTCGAGCCGGTCCGCAGGTTCCAGGTCCGCGAGGGTCGCGCCACCGGCCAGCGGGCCGAGCGGTGTCGTGACCACACCGGCCAGCCCCGCGCCGAGCACCCGCTGCTGATCCTCGCTGAGCATCGTGGCACCGGGCGTGTGTGCCAGCACCCGGGCGACGACGTCGGGGTCGGTGGCCTGGCGGAAGTCGAGCCGTTCGAGCACCCCGTGCACGAGCGTGCCGAGGTCGGCACCTCGGGGAAGGTCGGCCAGCGGCACCTGCGGCAGCTCGTCGCCGGTACCGGGGGTCGCGTCGGTGGGGATCGATCCGTCGTGCAGGCCGGGTCCGGAGGCTGTCAGGTCCGCGAGACCCTGGTCGTGGTCGCGGCCGGACTCGTCGGGGGTCTCGTGGACCAGGCGGCTGAACGACGTCCGCTGCCAGGTGGTGTCCAGCACCCGGTCGAGGCGCCGCACCTGCAGATCGGAGACATCCAGGGAGTCGGGCGCTCGCGTCCCCGACGGCTCCAGCGGACCGACCTCGGACACCTCGACGGCATCGCCGGCGACCCGGGCGAGCACCCCACGCAGTTGCGCGTCGGACAGCGCCGCGGGATCCGGGTCGAACCCGAGCTTCCCGCCAGCGCCGGCGACCGGCTGCAGACCGAACAGCAGCCTGCCGAGCGCAGACGCGCCGAGGGTGGGTGTGGGGGCCACGTGGACCACGCAGCGATGGCGCGCGCGGGTCAGCGCCACGTACGCGAGGCGCAGCTGTTCCTCCCAGGCGGCGCGGCGCGCCCTCGCCTTCCGCGCCTCGGCGGCTGGCGACGACGTGTCCAGATCGAGGTCGACGACACGGGCATCGTCGTCGTCGAAGGTGACGGGCCACGTCGCCGCGCGATCGACGGCGCCGTCCCACAGGAAGGGACACCACACCACGGGATACTGCAGGCCCTTTGCCCGGTGGACGGTGACGATCTGCACCGCCTGCGCGTCGTCCTCGAGGCGCAGCTCGACCGCGTCGGCCCGACGGTCGGGCCGACGGCGCTGACCGTCCAACCACTCCCGCAGCGACTCGGGTCCGCGTGCAGAGGTGGTCTCCTCGACGTGAAGGAGTTCCATGAGGTGCACGAGGTTGGTGACGGCCCTCTCCCCGCGACGCTGCGTGAGCAGGCGAGGCGCCGTGTCGCACTCGACCATGGCGGTGCGCAGCGCGGCCGCGATCCCGCGGTCCCTCCACACGGCTGCCCAGCGCGCGACGTCGGCCACGAGTTCGTCCCACGCGTCGTCGTGGTCGGCGAGCAGCTGGACCGCCGTCGATCCGATGATCGGGCCCGCGGCGGCGGTGCGTACGGTCCGGTCGTCGGTGGGTGCGAGCATGGCCGCAAGCAGCCGTTCGAGCGCGTCGGCCTCCGGCGTGTCGAGCACACTGTCGTCGGCCCCGATGACGGCCGGGATCCCGCGCGCACGCAGGGCGTCCTGCACCTGCGCCGCCTGTCGACGTGTGCGGGTCAACACGGCGACGTCGCCCGCCTCGACCGGTCGGCGTCTCGACTCGCCGTCGGCGCCGTTGTCACCCTCGACGTCCCCGGAGTCCTGCCCGAGAGTCCGGATGCGGGTTCCCGACCGCAGGAACGCGTCGATCTCTGCGGCAACGTGACCCGGCAGTGCGGGGCGCAGGCGTCCGAGGGCGAGGGGCGCGGTGTCGTCGACGTCGAACAGGGTTCGGGGCAGGACCCGGATGTCCAGTGCGGGCCGCGGACCGTCGGGCAGGTCGATCCCGGAGTCCTCGTGGTCGCGGGTCGCACGAACCTGCCGGAACCGGATGTCGGGGACGGCGAACGCGCCGTCGGGTTCGAGGTCGTCGCGGTGGAACAGGCGCTCGACCGCGTCGAGGTACGGCTGGTCGGAACGGTGGTTGGTGTCGAGCGTCCGGCGGTCCGCGGTCGCGGTGTCTGCCACGGCGTCGAGGTACGTGCGGATGTCGGCGCCCCGGAACGCGTAGATCGCCTGCTTGGGGTCGCCGATGAGGAACAGTCGCCCGTCGCGGCCCCCGAACAGGGTCGAGAAGATGTGCCACTGGATCGGGTCGGTGTCCTGGAACTCGTCGATGAGGGCCGCGGAGAAGCGTGCACGCATCGCCTCGACCACGATCTCGCGGCGGCTCGCGTCACGCAGGGCGCGGTCCAGTCCCAGCAGCAGGTCGTCGAACGTCCACAGGCCGGCGTCGCGGGTACGACGCTCGAGTTCGTCCACGGCGTCGCGTGTGAGACGTCGTACGAAGGCGGTCGCAGCCCGCGTGTGCACCCGTGCCAGCTCTCCGGCGAGGTCCAGGATGGTCAGGCCGTTCGGGATGACGGCCGGGTCCTCGAGGCAGCGCTCGACCTCCGAGCGTGACATGGCCTTCAGCGCCGCCTCCGACGGGATCGATGCGCCCAGGGCAGGCAGCGGCCCGTCACACCAGGCATCGAGTTCAGCGCGCGCCGTGGCGACTGTTGCGGGGAGGTACGTGCGCTTCGACCCGAACCCACGCGCCTGCTGGGTTCGGTCGATCCACTCGATCACCCGTTCCGACTCGTCGCGCCACGCCTCTCGGAATGACGTGCAGGTGTCGTCCCACACCTGCGCCGCGGTCCTGTCGTCGTCCGGGTGCACACGCAGGTGGGGCCGCGCGGCGAGCTGGCCCACCACACCGGCCAGGGAGCCGGCCAGGTCGCGCCCGGGCACGGCCGCGTTCACGGCGCGACACCAGTCGACCGACGCGGACCGCAGCTCGCGAACCAACAGGTCGTCGACGACAGACCGCACGAGGTCGTGGACGTCTTCCTCGAGCTCGCTCGTCGGATCGACGCCGAGCTGCGCACCCGACTGCTGGAGCACGCGCTGACAGAACCCGTGGATGGTGTCGATCGTCCCCTCGTCGAACCGCTCACGGGCGACCCGCAGCCGCCGCAGTGGCACCTCCACGTCGAACTGCTCGGCCAGGTGTCCGACCACCGGGTCCAACGCCTGCACGTCGGCGTGGTCGACCACCCCCGCGGCGAGGCGTTCCAGCAGCACGGTCGCCTGGTGGAGGCGAGCCCGGACCCGGCCGCGAAGCTCCGCCGCCGCCGCGCGGGTGAACGTCACGACGACGAGCTCGTCGATCCTGACGTCCTCCTCAGCGATCAGCCGCAGGACCAGGGTGGTGATCGTGTGGGTCTTGCCCGTGCCGGCTGACGCCTCGAGCAGGACCGTGCCCGTGGGCAGCGGATCGGTCTCCCCGAAGACCACGGGCGTGTCCAGCGTGGGCGCGTCGGGAGCCGTCACGACGTGACTGCCTGGACGAGCTGCCCGATCCGGCTGACCCGGTGATCGGCCACCGGGTTCCACAGGGCCCGGGCGAGCTGGACGAACTCGACGCGCCGGTCCCCGACACCGAGCACGCCCTCGAGGGACACGTCGACGCCATACACCTGTTCGACGTGGGCGTCGACGTCACCGGCACCGAAGTCCGGGGCGAAGTGGTCGCCGGCCTCGAACAGGTCGCCCGTTGCGGCGAACCTGCTCGACGCGTGCTCGAACACGGGGAGCGGACGTCGGTGCGCCTCGTCGTGGATCGCGATCAGGTCGTCGAGCAGCGCCCGGCCGCGCTGTCGTGCGTCGTCGTCGTTGCTGCCGAGGGGGACGAAGCGGTGCGGGGACGACGTCGCGCCCGAACGGCACAGTCCGAGCGTCGCGACCCGCCCGTGCACCGCACTCGCCACGACGTGGTGCACCCACAGGCCCAGGCGACGCTCGGGGCGATCGCGGCGCGGATCGACGCGGACCTGAACCGTCGCCCCCGGCACGGGTGCGAGCAGGGTTCTGCCCACCAGCCGCCGGTCGTCGACGTCGAGCTCGAGGGCCGACTCGTCGAGGTCGTCGTACTCGACGCCGAGCTGGTGCAGATCGCTGTGGACACGTTCTGACAGTGCGCGCACGTCGTCGACGAGCCCCGTGAGCGCAGAGACGCCGGGCGTGCCGGCGGGCACCGTCCCGCTCGCGAGGCGCGCCCGGATCCAGGCGTCGACGTCGTCGGGATCGGTCCGCGCGAGCAGTTCGCGCGTGAACGCGGGCCGGTCGAACGGATGGAGGTCGAACGGTTCGGAGTCCTCGAGGCGGGCCTCCCAGCGCCCCAGCCGGAGTCCCAGCCGCTGTTCGAGGAAGGCGCGCGTCGGATGACCGAGGGTGCGCACGAGCTGGTCGATCGTCAGCAGGTCACCCTGCCGGTCGTCGGGTTCGAGGTCACCACCGTCGGCGCGCGCTGCGGTGTGGTCCCCGCCGGGGGTGTCGAACCCTTCGAGGAACGGCCACGGCCTGTTCTCACGCCGACGAAGGGCCTGCGCGGCATCGAGCAGGGCGACGTCGAACGTGCGTGCCATTCCCCCGGCACCGAACGCGACAGGGCTGAACGCATGGAGCGGGTGATCGACCGTGACGGCCTCGACCCCGGACGAGCCGTCGGCGGTCACGGAGACACGGTCGATGGTGTCGCACAGTTCGGCGACGACGACCGACGGTGGACGCGGTTCGTTCGTCCGTGCATCGCGTCCGGTCGCCGTCACGACCAGGTGGTCTCGCGCCGACAGGATCGCCTCGAGGAACAGGTGGCGGTCCTCGTCTCTGCGGTCACGGTCGCCGAGACGCCGGTGACGGCCGATCAGGTCGATGCCTCGCCGCGTGGACGGACGAGGAAACCGGGCGTCGTCGAGGCCGAGCAGGCACACCACCCGGTGCGGGATGGACCGCATGGGCACCAGTTCGCAGAGGGTGACCGCTCCGGTCTCGTAGCCAACGGCGCCGCGACGCCGTTCGAGCCGTTCCTCGAGCAGCACCTCCACGGCGGCCAGGTCGACGTCGACGTCGTCGATGTCGACGATCGTGTCGAGCGACTCGACGAGGTCGTGCAGCCGCCACCGGTCCTCGTCGGCGACGTCGAACAGGTCCGTGGCGACCGTCGTGACCACGTCGACCCACGCGGCGGGGGTTCGCGCGACGCGCAGGGTGGCGACGGCGTCGAACAGCCCCGTGCACACCGCCACGAGCCGTCCGAGCAGGTCGACGTCCCCTCCCTCCACGTGGTCGTAGGGGGTGACGTCGCCGACGACACGATCGTCCTCGTCGGCCATCGTGACCCCGAGCAGCAGTCGGTCGAGCCCGGCACGCCAGGTGTGGTGCCGGTCTGCTGGCTGACCGGCCCGCGCACGGTCGTGCTCGTCGATGCCCCATCGGATGCCGGTGTCGGCGATCCAGCCGGACAGGCGCGCGAGGTCATCGTGATCGAGGCCGGCACGCCTGGCGATCGGGTCGCGGCCGAGCACGTCGAGCACTCCGGAGGCGGTCACCCGGTCGCGGGCGAGTCGGACCACGGCCAGCAGGGCATCGGCGACGGGGTCGGACCGGCCGATCTGCCGGTCGGCGACGCTGACGGGAAGGTGTGGCCGACGGCCATCGGTCTCGAACGCTGCCCGCACCAGTGGTGCGAAGGACTCGACGTCCGGAGTCAGGACGATGACATCACGCGGTTCGAGGGTGGGATCCTGCGCAAGGAGTCCCAGCACGGCGTCGCGCAGCACCTCGGCCTGCCGGGCGGGCCCATGACAGCGGTGGATCTGGACCGACGTGTCCGTGCCGTCGAGTTCGAGCCGAGTCGCGTCGAACGGCGTCGACGCATCGGCACGGACGTCCTGCTGGATCCTGCCGAGCAGCGTGACGACCGTGCCGTCGAGGCCTGTCGAACCGCAGGTCGCGTCAGCACCCGCGGCATCGTCGAGGGGGTCGTCGGACGGGTCATGTCCGGTGACGAGCCGTGCCGCGTCGTCGGTGACCCGCCCACACGACGCCAGCAGAGGATGCCGAGCGTCCGGGATGGTCGTGCCCTCGCGCACGGCCCGGGCGACGGCGTTCCAGCGTCCGGGTGACGGTGTCGGCACGTACCACTCGACGGTCGTGTGGCGGGCGAGCCCCGCCAGCAGGTCGAGGTGCCGGGGCGGCAGCGTCGACAGTCCGAAGATGGCGACGTCCCGCGGCAGCGACGCCGTGTCCGGCAGCGGACGATCGGCTCCGAGCACCTCGAGCGCGTCCCCGATCCGTCGGGCCGGGTCCTCGACGTGTTCGAGCAGGGCCCGCCAGAGCCAGGGCTGCCAGCGGTCCGCCTGGCCGATGGCCCCTCCGTCGGGACCGAGGTCCTCACCCCGTGCCCATGCCGTGACCATGTCGGCGCGGTGGACCACGTAGTCGTTGAACACGTCGGCCACCCCGCGTGCGAGCCGCCAGGTGCGACGGCCGACCATCCCGGCGACCCGTTCGTCATGGAGGTCGCTCGCGACGGTCGCAAGGGGTTGGTCACCGCCGCTGGCCAGCAGCACTCGGGCGACGTCCCACGCGAGACGCTGTGGGTCCCACGGATCGTCGTCGTCCGGCCCGACCCCGCCGTCCGCCGGCGGGACCCCGCATCCGGTCACGATCTCCCGTACGAGCCGCCCCGGGAACGGGAACTCGACGTTGGCGACGACTCCGCCACCACCCGGGTCCAGCCGTTGGGCCAGCTGGTGGGACAGCCATCGACGCATCCCGTGGCTGGCGACGACGATGCGCAGCGGCACGAACGGGTCGGGGTCCGCACGGTGCAGGGACGCCACCAGCGGGTCGAGGAGCCGCTCGACCCGCGCGCTGCGGTGCACGACCAGTCCGGTCACGACGTCAGCAGCGGCACAGTCCGCGCCCCGGTCGTACGGAAGCGTTCGGGCACGCAGGTCAGCACGATCACCTGTGCCCCCTCGGTCCGGCCGAGCAGTGCCCCGAGGGCCGCCATGCGCTGGGGGTCGGTGTAGCCCAGGGCGTCGTCGAGGATGAACGGCACGCCGTCGTCCCCCGCGAGCTGGGCCGCCGCCAGCGCGGTCAGGATCGCGAGCTGTTCGCGGGCCCCGGCGCTGAGCTGGTGCCATCCGAGTGTCGTCCCGCCGCGGGTCCGGGTCGCGATCCGCAGTTCGTCGTCGAGTTCGATCGCCACGTCCTCGCCGAGCAGGAGGCTCGACATCCGCACGATGCGGTCGCGCAGTGGTGCTCGGTACGCACGGTGCAGCTCGTCGCGCGCGGCATGCAGTTCGTCGCGCAGGAGGCGAGCCGCCTGCGCACGCCGGCGTTCTCGTTCCTGGTCGAGTTCTGCCCGTTCGAGCTGTGCCTCGGTGTCGGTGAGCTGTTCGCCGAGCCCCTCCGCGCCGACCGTGGCCAGCCGTACCCCGAGCTCCGTGCGGCGCTGCCGAAGGCGGCCGAGGTGCTCGAGCGCAGCGTCCCGGGCGTTGCACGCCGCGGTCTCGACCAGTTCGACTCGTTCGGGATCGAGCGCGGCCAGGCGCTGGTCGGCCGCGTCGAGCGCTTCGCGTGCGGCGTCGCGCGTCGTCGTCGCCTCGACGAGGGCACGGGACAGGTCGTCATCCGCCCGGCTGGCCCGTTCGGACGCGAGCTGCGACCGGTCGCGTTCGAGTTCGCGGCGCAGGCCGTCGAGCTCACGTCGTCGCTCGGCATGTCGATCCCGCATGGACTCGTGTCGTTCGACGATGTCGGCGAGGTCCGCGGCGGCCTGCTGGTGGACGAGCTCGGCCGCGTCGGTGGCGCGCGTGCACGCATCTCGCGTGCGTCGGGCCTCGTCGAGATCCGTCGCGTCCGCGGAGCCCGTCGTGTCTGGCTCCTCGTCGGTGTCCTGCGCCTCGGGGCGACGGGCGAAGAGCTGGTCGATCCTCGCGCGGGATGCCTCGACGGTGTCCGCCAGTCCGTCCAGTGATGCTCCGTCGAGTTCTCGGTCCAGCAGGACGTCGCGCTGACGCAGGGTCTGTTCGTGCGCTCGGCGTTGGGTGACGAGACGTTCCGCCTCGGAGAGGTCCTCGACACCCGCGCGTTCGCACCGGTCTGCGAGGTGTCGGCGGGCCACGTCGAGTTCGTCGTGCACGTCGTGGTCAGGGTCTCCGGCAACGACCTCGAGTTCGAACTCGGGCAGCCGCAGACGCAGGTGCGCACGCACGGATCGTTCCAGGGCATCCCCCTCGGCCAGCTGGAACGCCTCGCCGTCGATGTCGCCCGACAGCTCGGACACGGCACGCAGCCGCACCGTCGGCGCACCCGCGTCCACCCGCGCCTCCAGCATGCGCACCGCCGCGTCTGCGTCACCGATCTCGGTGAACAGGTCGTCGTCGATCCGCGACGCGTCGACGGCTGCCTGGGCCTCGGCGGCGTCGTCGATGACCGCACGTGCACGAGACAGTCGCCCGTTCCGTCGGGCGTGTTCCTCGGACGCCTCCAGCAGATCCACGCGCCACTGGGCATGCTCGCCGTCTCGTCGGGCCGCTCGGAGGGCCTCCTGCACATCGCGTGCCGTCTCCTGTGCGCTCCGACGCCGCTCTGCGAGATCGGCCAGTTCGTCGTCGGACGGCTGGAGCTGCTCCTCCACCGCGGCCACCCGGTCGGTCAGCGTCGCGATCGACTCGGTGGCTGCCCGCCGGCGATCGAGAGCGTCTCGGGCCGCCGCACACACGGTGTCGGCCTGTTCGAATCGTGCCTGGAGCGTCTCTCGCTGCGACTGGAGGGCCTGCAGGGACCGGCGATCGTCCCGCGCCGCCTCCAGCGCAGGTTCGAGGGCCTCGGTCAGGTCGCGTTCGAGCCCAGGCAGCGTCCGTTCGACCTCGTCGAGTTCGCCCGACTCGGTGTCGATCTCGGCGAGCCGCGCCCGGAGATCGTGCGCGGCAGCCTGCAACTCCTCCACGCGTGCATCGAGGCGTGTGAGGTCCGCCTTCTCCCGGCCGGTGGGCGTGAACCACTGGGCGTGGTGTTCATCCACACGCACCAGCAGGTCGTCACCCCCGGTCGACGCACCCCCGGACGCCGCGTCGAGGCGGGCGCTCAGTGACGTCTGTCCCAGCGCCAACGTGTCCAGGTCCCGCCCCTGCTGCAGCCACAGTGCATCGAGCAGACCCACGTCCACGTGGCGAGCGAGGATCTCGGTGAGGCGGTCGTGTGCCTCGTCCCCGGTGAGCTGTTCGGTCGTCGGAGCGGTGATCGCCAGCACGTCCTCGGGCTGGCGGTTGTAGCGGCGACGGACGACCAGGTGGTGGTCCCCGACCGCGAGTTCCACCTCGACGACGCTGCCGACGTCGCGCCCAGCGGGCTGCAGGTCGCGGACCTCCTGCGCGGTGGCACGTGCTCGGCGGCGGTCGTTGAGCACCAGACGGATCGCGTCGACCAGGGTGGACTTCCCGGACTCGTTGGGCGCGGCCACGACGGTGATGCCGTGCGGGTCGAACTCGACCTCGCACGCGTCGATGCCGCGCACGTCCTGGAGCCGGACCCGATGGATCCTCATGCGCCGTCCCGGTCGGCGAGCCGGGTCAGCAGTGCGAGTGCATCGGACGCCTCCGCGGCCTCCACCCCGTCACCACGGGTGGCGCGTTCGAGCAGGCGATCTCGCGCCACGGCGGCGTAGCCCGCGAGTGGGAGTGCCGCGACGTCCTCGGCCGTCGGTCGGATGGTCAGGTCGCGGTGCCGGTCCGGCAGTTCGAGCGCTCCGAAGCGCTCCGTCCGCAGGGCGAGTCCATCGTCGAGTGCCGCGGCCTGCGCGAGGGAGACGGTGCCCTCGACCACGACTCGCACGACGGCGCGCGCCCGGTCGTCGATCCCGTCCAGGTCCGCGAGCAGGGCATCGACGTCACCGTCGGAGTCCAGAGACCGTTCCACCCGGTGGAAGGTCCAGCGACCGACCTGCACGACCTCCACGGTGGGTGCATCGTCGAGCAGCCCGTCCGGCAGGTCCACCACCAGTGCGGTGCCCGGTCCGCCATCACGGTGGTCGGTCGCCTCCGGCGCCCCCGAATACCAGATGCGCCCGGTGTCCCCGACCTGCAGCGCGGAGTGGCGGTCCCCAAGCGCGACGTACGACACACCCGCGTCGGCGACCGAGCGTTCCAGTTCCGCGAGCCGGATGGTCGCCGGGTTGTCGTGGTCGCCGACCACCGTGTCGACCTGCCCGTGCCCGACGACCACCCGTGTGGTCCCGTCCGCGGCGAGTTCGCGGCACCGGCGGGTGACCAGGTCCTCCAGTGGACGGCGGCCGTGCCACGGCGCGCCGACGACCTCCACGCCGGGGACCGGAGCCAGGGGCCCGTCCGCGAGAACGTGGACGCTCGCCGGGCACCGCCGGATGAAGGCATCCGATCGGTACACCGAGGCGGCGCCCTGGTGGTCGTGGTTGCCGGGCAGCAGGTACACGGGGACGTCGAACGTCCCCAGGGCGTCGAGGGCACGTTCGAGCGTGCGACGCTGGGGCTGGTTGGTCTCGAACACGTCTCCGGCGACGACGACGAACGCGCATCCCCGGTCCCGGGCGACTGACGCGAGCGTGCCCACGGCGTCGATCCGATCCTGGGTGAATCGTTCCTGCGCGTCGGACCCGATCAGGAAGTGTCGGGTCATGCCCAGCTGCCAGTCCGAGGTGTGGAGAAACCTCACCATCGAGCAGTCCGTTCTGCGGAGTTCGGTCACCGGTCAGGCACGGGCGCCGGTCGATCACGGGCGACCCTACAGGTGGCGTGCGACACACCGGAGGGGGACACCATCGAAGGGCGGTGTGGGTGACCACACTTCTGCCTCGCGACCGGGGAAGATGCGTCGCGGAGGTGGGCCCCACACTCCGTGACCCTGCTTGACCTGCACCAGGAGCCCAACCATGCGACGCCTGCTCTCGCTCTCGGCCGTGATCCTGCTGATCGCAACGTTCCTCGCCGCCTGTGGTTCGGACCCGACACCCGACGAGCCGTCTGCCCCGGAGCCGCCTGTCGTGGAGGAGCCGGACCCCTCAGAGGAGCCCGCGGAGGAGCCCGCGGAGCCCGACGAGCCGAGTGCCGAGCCCGCGGACGACCTCGAACCCGTCGAGATCTTCCACGTGCGCACCTCGATCGACGGGCTCTGGGTCGAGCCCGAGGTGCTCGAGGTCGAGCCCGGCGACGACCTCGCCGTCACCGCGATGCAGCACCTGTTCGGCACGGCCCCCGTCGATCCCGAACTGTCGACCGCCGCACCGGCGGTGACCGTGCTCGGCGTGGAACGCGACGGCAGCGTGCTGGTGGTCGACGTCGACGCGGCCATGCACGACACGTCGGGAGCGTCCATGCAGGAGGTCGCGTTCGCGCACCAGTTCGCACACACCGCGGCAGCACTCGGCGACGTGACCGGCGCCCGCCTGACCATCGAGGGCGAGCCCATCGACGATCTCTGGGGACATCTCGACTGGTCGGTGCCGATCGAACCCGACCCGTTCGCACTGTCACCGATCACGATCGTCGAGCCCACGCACGCCGACGAGGTGGCGGCCGGCGCCGTCGAGGTCCACGGCGAGGCGACCATCTTCGAGGCGAGCTTCTGGCTGCGGCTGCTCGACGTCGACGGCGCCATCGTGGAGGAGGTCACCGTCATGGCCTCCACCGGCGCTCCCGAGAGGGGCACCTGGTCCCACACCTTCGAGATCACCGATCCCGGCCAGTACACGATCGAGGCGGAGGAACCCGACATGTCCGATGGCGAGGGGCGCGCAATGCTGGTCACCACGCGAACGATCACCGTCGGATGACCGACCCCGGGATCGTGCGTGACGTCGCGCGGGTCGGGCTCGGGATGTTCCTCGTCGCGGCGGGCGTCGCGCACCTCGCCGTGCCCGAAGAGTTCCTCGGGCAGGTTCCCGAGTGGCTGCCCGCGCGCCGGCCCATCGTGTTCGTGTCCGGCGTGGTCGAGATCACGCTCGGCACCGCACTGGCCGTGTGGCGCCGGAAGCGGGTTCCGCTCGGCTGGGCAGTCGCCGGACTGCTGGTCGGCGTGTTCCCGGGCAACATCCACCAGGCGGTGGCGGGCACGGATGCGTTCGGGCTGACCACGGACACCGCGCGGACCGTTCGTCTCGTGTTCCAACCGGCACTGGTCGCCTGGGCGCTGTGGTCGACGGGCGCCTGGGCCACCTGGCGCTCACAGCAGGGTCAGCTGATCGACGGTCGGTGACGCGACCGGAGCCTCCGACGGAGACCCGGGTGCCGCGCGCGCCGGCTGCGGCGAGGACCGGCGCGGCAGCAGGTCGGGCGACCCTCCGCAGTACTCGATCATGTGCCGGACG
>JBBDIX010000082.1:0-23961 GCA_040880235.1 Nitriliruptoraceae bacterium | reverse complement strand
TCGATCGCCGCAGCCACCACGCGGCGCAACTGAGCCGGAGCATCCGACAACCCCGGGATCACCGGAGCGAGCATGACCCCCGAAGGGATGCCCGCGTCGCGCAGCGCCGCCACGGTCTCCATGCGCGCACGGGGTGACGGAGTCCCGGGTTCGGTGAGACGCCAGACGTCGTCGTCCATCGTCGCGATGGACAGCGACACGCCGGTGCACACCCCCCGCGCCGCGGCGTCGGCCAAGACGTCGAGGTCACGCGTGACCAGCGTTCCCTTCGTCAGGATCGAGAACGGGTTGCCCGCCTCGGCCAGGGTCGTGACCACCCCGCGCGTGAGCCGGTAGCGCCCCTCACACCGCTGGTAGGGGTCGGTGTTCGTGCCGAGCGCGACGTGCTCACCCGTCCACCCGGGGCGTCGAAGTTCGACCCGCAGACGTTCGACCGCGTTGACCTTGACGACCACGACGCGATCGAAGTCGCGATCGGCATCGAGATCCAGCCAGACGTGGGACGGCCGCGCGAAGCAGTAGGTGCAGGCGTGCGAGCATCCCCGATAGACGTTGATCGTCCACCGGAACGGCAGCAGTCCCGCGTCCGGCACCCGATTGAGCAGTGAGCCAGCTCGGACGTGCACGAACTCCATGTCCGCGAACTCGGGATGGGTCACCCGCTCCCCGGTGCCCGGCAGCGCCAGTTCCTCGTCGATGCTCGTCCAGCGCACGCGGTCAGCGGCTCGAGCCACGTGGGAGTCCTCGGGTCGGCGGAAACGCTCACGACCCTAGCGCACACTCGAACACCTGTTCGATCCGACGTCCGCCGCGTGCGTCAGTCGCCCCGCGGCAGGTGGCTGTAGAGCTCCTGCTCCAGCGCGAGGTGGAACTCGAGCACGGCGTGCAGTCCGAACAGGCTGCGCTGCAGGTCGAGGACCTCGTCGCGATCCGGACCGTCGGACCCGATGTCGTCCACCAGCCGGTCGAACAGCCGAATGCGGCGGGCGATCTCCCGGTGGGTGCGCACGAGCGGGCTGGTGGGGTCCTCCTGGTCGAACACGACGCGCAGCGCCGGATACACCGTGCGTTCCTCCTCGAGCTCGGCGGGCAGCAGGTCATCCACGAGGAAGTCACGGATCCGTGTCAGGGCCTCCGCTGCCTCGGCAGGTTCGTACCGATCGAGCTGGCCGGCGACCAGGCCGAGGTCCTCGAGCCCTGCCGAGAACTGGTCGTGATCGTGGACCAGGTCGATCGAGAAACCCTCGATGGCGCGCAGGCGCCGTGTCCCGCGCGCAGGCACCCGCAGTGCTCGCAGGGCGTTGAACAGCACGGCGAGGTCGATGACCTCCTGCACGATCGCGCCGGCGACCGGGGTCAGGTATCCGAGCGCGGCGAAGACCATCGCGACCGCGGACAGCCCGATCCCGGTGACCGCACTCTGCCAGGCGATGCGGCGCGTCCGGCGCGCGATGACCACGGCGTCGGCGACCCCGTCGAGGCGATCGGAGGTCAGCACGACGTCCGCGGCCTCGGACGCCGCGGTCGCACCCCGCGCCCCCATCGCCACGCCTGCACTGGCCAGGGCGAGCGCCGGCGCGTCGTTGATGCCGTCGCCGACCATGATCGTGTTGCCGTATCGGGACGCCTCGCGGACCGCGTCGACCTTCTCGTCGGGGCTGTGCTCTGCGAGCACGCGGTCGACCCCGATGGTGTCGCCGACGAGTTCGGCGATCTCCGCTCGATCTCCCGTGACCATCAGCACGTGCTCGATGCCCGCGTCGCGCAGTGCCTGGATGGAGCGAGGCGTGTCGGGACGGATCGGGTCGTGCAGGGCGATCGCACCTACCAGTTCCTCGTCGACCGCGACGTACACGATGGAGCGTCCCTCGAGGGCGCCGCGGCGTCGTACACGTCGCATCTCCGAGGACGGCTCGCGGCCGGCCGCCGCGTAGTCGAGTTGCCCGACGCGCACGCTGTGTCCACCGACCCGTCCGCCGATCCCCTGACCGACCACCTCCTCGACGTCGGTGGGCATCTCGAGATCGCCACCCCGGGCGTGCGCGGCCTCCACGATGGCGGGAGCGAACGGGTGGACCGACACCTGGTCGAGGGATCCCGCGAACCGCAGCAGTTCCGTGGCGTCGAACCCGGAAACGGGATGCACCTGCGCCACGCGAGGTCGGCCGCTCGTGACCGTGCCCGTCTTGTCCAGCAGCACCGTGGTCCCGCTCGCCAGCGCCTCCAGCGCTGACCCTCCCTTGACGATGATGCCTCGCTTCGCCGCTGCCGACACCCCGCCGACGATCGCCGCAGGCGCCGCCAGGATGAGCGGACAGGGAGTGGCCACGACGAGCACGGCGAGCGCACGGACCGGGTCCCCCGACAGGATCCACGCCGCGGTCGCCAGCACGAGGGTGACGGCCAGGAAGATGCCGGCGAACCGATCGGCGACGCGGACGAACGGGGCGCGTTCGGTCGCTGCCTGCTCCACGAGCCGGACCACACCGGCGTAGGTGGAGGCCTCCGCGGTCGCGGTCGCACGCAGCTGGAGCGGGCCGCCCGCATTGACCACTCCGGACCGCACGACCTGTCCTGCAGCCACCTCGGCCGGCACCGACTCGCCGGTAAGCGCCGCCTCGTCGAGCACGCCGCGGTCCGACAGCAGCATCCCGTCGACGGGTACCACCTCGCCGACCTTGACCACGAGCACGTCTCCGGCACGCACCTCGTCGACGTCGATGTCCGTGAGATCGCCACTGGCCCCCTGCCGGTGAGCGGTGCGTGGCGCGCGTTGCAGCAGTCCGGTGAGCTCCGCGCGAGCCCGGCCCACGGCGCGCGCCTCGAGCGCCTCGCCGCCGGTGAGCATGACGGCGATGATCGCTCCGGCGAGCCACTCCTGCAGCAGCAGCGCGCCGAGCATCGCGAGTACGGCGACGACGTCGGCGGTCGCGTCACGATGGATGAGCTGGCGCACGCTCTCGATCAGTGCCGGGATGAGCGCGACGGTGGTCGCGATGGCGAATGCGGCGACCATCGCCGCGTCGGATCCGAGTAGCCAGGCGACCCCACCGACGACGACCAGCGCCGCGACGATCGGGAAGAGCTTCGGCTCGATCTGTTCGAGCCGATGTTCGAGCCGGTCCTCGAAGCCGGCCGGGGCCTCGATCTGGTCGGTCACGTCTGCCACCATGCTCCTCCTGCACGTCGGATCGACGCATCGTCCAGCGCGCCCCACGGGTTCCCGTGCGCGCAGAGCGTCACAGTTCCTGGGGACATCCTGGGGATCTCCGGTGGAATACCTGTGACTTGTGCCCGACCTCTGGACGGGCACGCGGCGCGAGCGTACGGTGCCTGTTGTCGGTCGGGACGAACTGCGAAGAACCCTGATCGACCTTCACGGAGGACGGTGCAGGACCCCGTGAAGCGGATGGGACGGTCCCCGTGACCGGACCATCTGGGTGCGGACCGCCAAGGGCGGCGCTGCAGTGGAACCGCAAGGAACCACAGGCGCGCCAATGCCTGGTCCGTCACCTGGCCGCGACGCCACTGTGCCTGGTGTCACGGTCGCATCCCCCAGTCGCAGAGGGTGGGTGCAGGTGCCCGTCCGGCGCCGCAAGGAGCCGGACGGTCGCCATGCCGAACACAGCCTTCGGGGTGTGGGAGGCGCGACCGCCGCGGTCGCGAGGTTCCTCGGGGAGCCGAACCACATCGCGGCGGGCCAGCAGGAGCCTTCGGGAGCCTGTCGGTGACCGTGGACGGCGTCCAGAATGCCGCCACGGGGACGAGGCCCCGGTCCGCCCGCAAGGGTGGCCGGGGCTTCGTCCTGTCCAGACCGCCGTCACGACCTGCGGGCCACCTTCCGGCGACCCTTGCGGACGCGCCACTGCGGGACCTACGGTTCAGGCCTGACCCGAAGGGACACCATGCGCATCGGCATCCTCACCGGCGGTGGCGACGTCCCCGGGCTCAACGCGTGCATCAAGGCCGTCGTCGAACGGGTGATCAACGATGGCCACGAGGTCATCGGCATCCGGCGCGGCTGGGCTGGCCTCCTCGACCTGGAGCTCAACGGCGAGGCGAACGTCGACAACTGCGTGCAGGAGCTCGATCTGGGCATGGTCCGAACGGTCGATCGCGACGGCGGGACGTTCCTGCACACGTCCCGCACGAACCCCGAGCGAATTCGCACCTCGGAGATCCCTCGCCATCTCAGCGCGGCTCCCGGGGCGTCCGGCCCCCACGACTTCACCGACCACGTCATCCGGGTCATCGATCACCTGGAACTCGACGCGCTCATCCCGATCGGTGGGGACGACACGCTGTCCTACGCGTTGCGGCTCCACGAACGCGACGTGCCGGTGGTGGCGATCCCCAAGACGATGGACAACGACGTCCACGGCACCGACTACTGCATCGGGTTCTCCACGGCGGTGACCCGCAGCGTGGAGTTCATCCACCAGCTGCGCACGTCGACGGGATCCCACGAACGGCTCGCCGTCGTCGAGCTGTTCGGTCGACAGTCCGGGGAGACGTCACTCGTCTCCGCCTACCTGGCCAGCATCGACCGGGCGGTCATCTCCGAGGTCCCGTTCGATCCGGACCGGCTCGCCGCACTGCTGATGGAGGACAAACGTCGCAACCCCTCGAGCTACGCGATGTGCACGATCTCCGAGGGTGCACGCACGGTCGAGGGCTCGATGCACCAGGCCGGCCAGAACGCCGGCAACGGGCACCGCACCCTCGGGGAGATCGGCCAGGACACGGCCAGGATCCTGCGGGAGCTCACCGGTCAGGAGGTCGTGAGTCAGGCGCTGGGCTACCTGATGCGCTCTGGACGACCCGATGCGCTCGACCTGATGGTTGCCACCAACTTCGCGGTCATGGCCGCAGACCTGACCGTCGCCGGAGAACGGGGACGGATGGTGGCACTGCGCAGCGGCACGTACACCAACGTCCCGATCGACACGGTGGGGGAAGGGGTCCGGCGCGTTGACGTCGACGCGCTCTACGACCGTGAGTCCTATCGTCCGAAGGTCCGCGAGGTCGCGGGCAAGCCGATGTTCCTGTACTGAGCTCGATCGGCCGCGTCTTCGCCGTCGTGGCCACGGTCAGGAGCGAGGGATGCGAACGGCCTGGTACTCGCGTACGACGACGTCGTGCACCCGGGCAGGTCCGGCCACCCGCCCCAGTCCCCCACTCGAACGTCGTCCACTGGCATCGAGGGTGTAGTCGGCGTCGTAGACCACGCGTGCCCCGACACCGAAGGTCGTGGCTGCCGGGTTGCCCGTGACGTCGGCCGGCGTGGACCAGAACGTGTGGGCGCAGTCCGACTGCTGCCCGGCCACGGGACGTGACGTGTCGAGGCGAGCACCCGGGCCGCCACAGGTGTGCGACGTCCCGTCGCCGACCGACCACTCGACGTGGGATGGTCGCAGGTTCACTCGCACCGAGGCGATGCCGGCAGTGACCGTGGTACTCAGCGTGCGCCATCCCGCCGGATCGATGGCGAGCCACGTGGGAATCCCCACGAGGTGACGCGCGTCGGCCGCCGGCGCGAGGGCGAGTTCAGGTCGGTCCGGTTCGAGGCGGTCAACGGCCTCCTGGAGCAGGTCGTGGAACGCTCCGTCCGACGTGATGGAGCGGCCCGGGACCCACCACCCCGTGCGCCAGTGCCCGCCGTCGCAGCTCACCCGGTAGAACTCCGCGTCGTGTGGGATGACCCGACGCGTGAGCTGGTCGACGTACATCGGCACCGTGGTGGGATCCAGCGGTTCGTACACACACCGTGCGTGTGATCCCGCCGACCGGGGCACACCCGTGCGTACCGACGTCCAGTCGAACGCCCGGGCCTCCAGGGCCCGATTGTCGACGTTGGCCGCCGATCCCCCGTCGCAGTCGGTGTCACAGGCAGTGGCCGTCGATCCCACCAGTGCGATCGCGAACAGGCCGAGGACCAGAGCGAGCAGTACCAGCAGGAGCCGCCACGGCGACGGCAGGACCCAACGCTGCATCATGAAGCACCCCCCGTGCGTCCCCATGAACCCTAGTCACCATGACCGGACTCAGCGGCGTGCGGTACACCGGTCTGTGGACACCGCCGTGACGCCAACCGGGAGCACGACATGCCACTGAGCATCCGAGACCTGACGGTCACCAGCCCCGACATCGAACCCCTCGGTCGCATGGATGACCGGCTCTCCGCCGACAAGGGGAACGAGGCGCCACGCCTGCTCGTACACGGCGTCCCGGCCCAGGCCGTGGAGCTCGCGGTGATCTGCCACGACCCGGACGCACCCCTGCCCGACGGGTTCACCCACTGGACGCTCTACGGGATCCCGGCCACCACCTCCGAGATCGGCAGCGATGCGGACGCGACGTTTCGCCCGGGACCGAACGACTTCGGGGACACCGGGTACGGCGGGCCGCAGCCGCCCGCCGGGCACGGGACACATCACTACTACTTCTGGGTGTACGCCCTGTCGCGTCCGGTCGAGGGCGCCCCGTCGCGGGACGAGTTCCTGCGCGACCACGCCGACGCGATCATCGAGCAGAACCGACTGGTCGGCACGTACTCGAACTGACCCCGTCGGCGAGCGGGAACAGACGTTCGCGGTCAGGCGTTCGGGGTCAGACGCCGCACCGCCTCGTCGAGCAGGAACCAGCCCTGCTCGGTGCACTGCAGGCGCCCACACGCGGTCGTGACGAGTCCTGCATCCAGTGCCTCCTGCAACGCGAGCGCGTCGATCGGTGGCACGTCGTGCGGGTGCAGACCCTCCCGCAGGCGCAGCCCCAGCAGCAGACGTTCGGTCGCCTGCTGCACGAGGTCGAGGTGTTCGTGGTCGGCGACCGGCGAGACCGACGACTCGACGGCCTCCAGCCAGCGCCCCGTGGAGCGGGTCGACCACCAGCGGGTGCCGTCGAGGTGACCGTGCGCGCCGACCCCGACACCGAGGTGGTCTCCGTGCCGCCAGTACAGCACGTTGTGGCGTGAGCGCGCCGCGGCGCCGCGCGAGAAGTTGGACACCTCGTAGTGGTCGAACCCATGCGCCGCCAGGCGCTGTCGGACGAGGTCGAAGCGGTCCGCGAGCACGTCGTCGTCGACGTGCATCCGGCCCTCGCGCGCCGCGGTGCCGAACGGGGTGTTGTCGTGGATCGTCAGCGCGTACGCCGACAGGTGGTCCACACCACTGGTGGCCGCGACGTCCACGGTCTCGAGCCACGAGGCGTCGGTCTCCGTCGGCGCCCCGTAGATGAGGTCGAGGCTGATGCGTTCGATGCCTGCGTCGCGGGCCTCGGCGACCGCATCCAGTGGGCGCCGCGCGTCGTGACCCCGTTCGAGCTGGGTCAGCACCTGTTCGGAGAACGACTGGGCACCCATCGACACGCGATCGACGCCGTGGGCGGCGAGACCTGCGAACACGTCGTGGGACACGTCCTCGGGGTTGCACTCGACGGTGACCTCGGCATCCGGGGCCACCTCGATGCAGTCACGCAGCGCGTCGAGGACCCGACCGAGGCGCGCGGCACCCAGCAGTGACGGCGTGCCCCCGCCGACGAACACGGACGTCACGGTGCGGTCTCCCACACCCGGCAGGGTGCCCGTGCCGTCAGGATCGTCGATCGACGTCTCCAGCGCGGTCACGAGCGCGACGGTGTACCGGTCGAACAGGGAGTCGTCGTCGCCCACCGCACTCGTCGCGAAGTCGCAGTAGCCGCACCGGTGCCGACAGAACGGCACGTGCAGGTAGACACCGAACCCTGCCCGTCGCCCGCTCTCCACGGGCGCGTCGGACCACGGCCCCGACGTCACGCGTCCGGCGGTCAGGCCCACGGGTCGGTGGCCAGCCGTCGGCGCACCGCCTCGACGAGGTCCGCATCAGCCGAACTGGCCAGGATCCTCCCCGGGAACCGGCTGACCTCGTGCAGTGCACGCATCCCGTGGCAGTTCTCCACGAGCAGGAACAGCGCAGCCTCGTCGTCGGCGAGGTCGTCACCCATGCGCTTCATCTCGTCGTCATCGATGCCGATGTCACGCAGCTTCGCGAACAGCCCACCCGCTGCGGCACCGAGCGCGGCGCCGACGAGCGGGCCGCCGGGCCCGAGGAACAGGCCCGCGAGGATCCCGATCCACGCACCACCCACCGCTCCCTGGGTGGGGGTGACGTCCTTGGTCTGGGTGATGCGCACCCGTCCCTTGACCTTGGCGACGATCGCCGCGTCCTCGAGTTCGAGGTGACTGCGTGCCACGAGGCGCATCGCCGCCAGCAGTGCCTCCTGGGCCCGCAGGGGCGAGTCGAACGCGAACGCCCACAGGTCCGCGGACGAACCCTCGGGGATCGCGGTCGTGTGATCGATGACCGCGAGCTCGTCGGCGGTGAGGGCGTCACCCATCTGGGCGCGGAGCTCGTCTGCCGTGGGCGTGGGGTCGGCCACTGGCTCGTCGTTGCTCATGGATACCTCCGCGAGGATCAGTCGTCGGATCGGGGACGGGAACGCAGGGCGGAGACGAATGCCTCGGGGGGCACCTCGACGGACCCGATGGACTTCATCTTCTTCTTGCCCGCCTTCTGCTTCTCCAACAGCTTGCGCTTGCGGGACACGTCTCCGCCGTAGCACTTGGCGAGCACGTCCTTGCGCCGGGCACGGATGGTCTCCCGGGCGATGACCCGAGAGCCGATCGCGGCCTGCACGGGCACGTCGAACATCTGCCGCGGGATGAGTTCGCGCAGGCGTTCGACCATTGACCGCCCGAACTCGTACGAGTCGTCGCGATGGACGATCGCACTGAACGCGTCGACGGGGTCACCGTTGAGCAGCAGGTCGACGCGCACGAGGTCCGCAGGGTCATACTCCCCCAGCTGGTAGTCGAGCGATGCGTACCCCCGCGACAGGGACTTCAGCTGGTCGAAGAAGTCGGTGATGATCGACGCGAGCGGCAGTCGGTAGCGCAGTTCCACCCGCGACTCGGTCAGGTAGTCCATGCCGATCATCGTCCCGCGGCGCCCCTCGCACAGCTGCATGACCGGCCCGACGTGCGATGCCGGCGTGAGGATCATGGCAGTGACGGTCGGTTCGAGTATCCGAGCGATCAGGTTGGGTTCCGGCATGTCCTGCGGGTTGGAGACCTCGACCACCTGGACGCCGCCCGTCTCCGGATCGACGGTGCCCTCCATCTCCACGCGGTAGCGAACCGACGGTGCCGTGGTCACCAGCGGGATGTTGAACTCGCGGTCGAGCCGTTCGGTGATGATCTCCAGGTGCAGCAGGCCGAGGAACCCGCAGCGGAACCCGAAGCCGAGCGCGGCCGAGGTCTCGGGCTCGAACGTGAACGACGCGTCGTTGAGCTGAAGGCGGTCGAGCGCTTCACGCAGGTCCGGGAAGTCGTCCGAGTCGATCGGGTAGAGCCCGGAGAACACCATCGCCAGCGGCTCGCGATAGCCGGGCAGCGGTCGCACCTCGGCAGCACCTCGTCCGGCCAGCGTGATGGTGTCGCCGACCTTGGCCTGCCCGAGTTCCTTGATCGAGGCGGACAGCACGCCGACCTCGCCGACACCCAGTGCGTCGATGGGTGTCTCCTCGGGAGAGTGGACACCCAGGTCGTCGATCTCCCCCTCGAAGCCGGTGTTGAGCAGGCGGATGCGCTGACCGGGCGCCAGCCGTCCGTCGACCACCCGGAAGTACACCAGCGCACCCCGGTACGAGTCGTACACCGAGTCGAAGATGAGCGCGCGGGTCGGCCCGTCGGGGTCTCCGCTCGGCGGGGGGACGCGGTCGACGATCGAGTCGAGCACCTCCTCGACGCCCTCCCCGGTCTTCGCGCTGATGCGCAGCACGTCCTCGGGTTCTCCCCCGACGATCGACGCGATCTCCCGCGCGATCTCGTCGGGACGCGCGGCAGGCAGGTCGATCTTGTTGAGGACCGGGATGATCTCCAGGTCCGCGTCGATCGCGAGGTACAGGTTCGCGATCGTCTGGGCCTCCATGCCCTGCGCGGCATCGACCAGCAGGATCGCGCCCTCACACGCGTTGATCGCGCGGGACACCTCGTAGGAGAAGTCGACGTGTCCCGGCGTGTCGATCAGGTTGAGCAGGTACTCGCCATCGAGCCCACCGAGCGGGCGGTACGGCAGGCGCGCCGTCTGCGCCTTGATCGTGATCCCGCGTTCACGCTCGATGTCCATCTTGTCGAGGTACTGCTCGCGCATGTGGCGCGGGTCGACGAGTTCGGTCAGCTGCAGCATGCGGTCCGCGAGCGTCGACTTTCCGTGGTCGACGTGCGCGACGATGCAGAAGTTGCGGATCCGCTCAGGGGCGTAGGTCACTGCGACTCGCTCGATGAGGATGGAGACTCGGCCACCGGTCTGCCTGACCGGGGTGGTGGCCACCGATGCGCGAGTCTACGCCCCACCCGGGAGCCGTCCCTGCGGCGGCGGCGGTTGCTGGCCGTGCCCGGGCGCTGATATCCTCCCTCCTCACGTCGCACCATCCCCTGTCGGCACGAACGGCGGCACCCTCGCGCGTGTGCGCGAGCCCGCACCATGCCGGCCACCATCGAAGATCGAGAACGCTCGCATGGCCAACATCAAGTCCCAGATCAAGCGCAACCGTCAGAACGAGACGGCCCGCGAACGCAACCGCGTCGTGCGCTCACGCCTCAAGACCGTCGTCAAGCAGTTCCGCGCCGCTGCGGACTCCGGTGACGCCGAGGCCGCGAAGGCTGCGTTCGACGTCGCATCGCGCGAACTGGACAAGGCCGCGAGCAAGGGCATCCTGCACCGAAACACCGCCGGCAACCGCAAGTCCGGCATGGCGAAGCGGCTCGCGGCGCTCTGACGCCAGACCACACGAGCTCTGACGCCAGACCCCACGAACAGACCTCGAAGGGGCGCCCACCGGGCGCCCCTTCGCCCTGTCCCCCGACCTGCGGGACAGCCGGTGTCGAACCTGGTCCGGGCGCGGGACGCCGCGATCGTTACGCTCGGGGCGACGGCATCGGAGGCCAGGTGGTGAACGGGGCGAGCAGGGTCGTGACCGCGCTCGACAGCACCTCCTCGCACCCGGATCCGCTCCTGCGTGACCTCGCCGACGCGATCCTGCGCCGTGTCGACGATCACGACCTCGACACCGCCGATCCGCCTGCGGTCGCCCGATGGATCGCCGCCGTGCTCGACCGGATCCGGCCCCTCGAGCCGGGAACCCACCGCGTCACCGTCTCCCGACCGGCCACCGGACTCGACGGGCGAACCCCGGGTCCCACCGTCGTCGAACTGCTGTGTGACGACCGGCCGTTCCTGCTGTCCACGGTCACCGACGAACTGGCACGCCAGGGCCACCGCGTCCAACGGGTGTGGCATCCCATCGTGGGCACCGCGCACGCCAATGGCGAACTGACGGGCGTCGTGCCCGCCCGGACCGCCGAGCGCCGCCTGCTCGTGCTGCGCGTCGAGGTCGAGCCGTGGCCCCGCGGTGAGGACATCGCCGTCACCGCGGAGCGCATCGAACGACTCGTGGCCGACGTCGTGCGCGCCACCGACGACTTCGGTGCGATGCACGAACGACTCACGGATCTCGCCACGCAGCTGCGCTTTGGCGCGTGGGCCGCGTCCGACGACCACGACACGGGTGAGCTCGCGGACCTGGTCGACTGGTTGCTCGACGACAACCTCGTGCTGCTCGGCGTCCGCGACTACCACGTCGTCCCCGACGCGCAGGGGCGCCAGACCCTCGAGGTCGTCGCAGGATCCGGACTGGGCCTGCTGCGAGACACGACGGCGTCGCGATTCGCGACCCCCGTCCCGCTCGAGGAGCTCCCCGCGGCCCACCGTGCCCAACTGACGGGCACGGAACTGTTGTCGGTCGGTCGGACCCGCAGCCAGTCCACGGTCCAGCGCCGCGACCGCATGCAGGACTTCCGGATCCGACGTCACGACGAGACGGTGCACGAGACCCGCATCCTCGGGCTGTTCACGCGTCGCGCGCTCAGCGAGCCCGCAGCCACCGTGCCGGTCCTGCGACAGCGGCTGCACGCCATCCTCGAACGCGAGGACGTCGTCGACGGATCCAGCGACGAGACGGCCCTGACCTCCCTGTTCGAGGCACTGCCCAAGGACGAGCTGTTCCACGCACCCCTGGACGTCCTCCACACGATGCTCGCCGACCTGCTCCGCGGCGAGGAACGCGACGAGGTGCGCAGCCTGGTGCGCATCGACGAGCCCTCGTCGACGGCGTCGGTCATGGTCGCCGTGCCCCGCGACCGCTACGGGCCGCAGTTGCGTGAGCGACTGAGCGCCCACCTGGCGGAACGGTTCGGGAGCGAACGCGTCGACGTCGACCTGTCGCTCGGGGATCGACCCGACGTGATCGCGCGGTTCCTGGTGCACCTCGACGGCCCGCTTCCCGAGGTGGACGTCGCCACCCTGCGTGACGAGATCCGGCGACTGTCCCGGTCCTGGTTCGACGACGTCGTGGACCAGATCGGTGACGACGCCACCCGACGAGCGATCGCGGAGCGGTTTCCCGCCGGCTACCGCGACACGATCCCGGTCGAGGACGCCGTGCGCGACGTCGCGCTGCTCGACCGCCTCTGCGCCGACTCGCCCGTCGTCGTCGAACTGCGGCCCTCCGCCGCCAACGGCGACGTGCGGGTGCGGGTCGCACGTCGCGGAGCTGCCGTCGAGCTGTCCTCGTTCATGCCGGTGCTGGAGAGCCTGGGGCTCGTCGTCATCGAGGAGATCCCCCACCGTCTGGACGACCCGGACGAACCGCTGCACCTGCACGACTTCGGCGTGCGCACGCGTGGACTGGACCCCCATCGCGACGGCGCGCGGGTGGCCGACACGATCCTGGCCGCATGGCACGGACACCTGACCGTGGACCTGCTCAACGCGCTGGTGGTCGACGCCGGACTGCAGTGGCGCCAGGTCACGGTGCTGCGCGCCTACCGGCGCCTGCGCCGGCAGCTCGGGACGACGTTCACGTCCGAGTACGTCAACCAGACGCTGGTGGGCAACGCCGAGGTGACCCGACGGATCGTCGAGTTCTTCGAGGCACGGTTCGACCCGGACCGGCAGGGCGACCCCGGTGCCGGCGACCGGGCACACCGGGCCGCGATCGAGGCCTGTGACGAACTCTCCCGGCTCGACCACGACCGCATCCTGCGCGGATTCGTGGAACTCGTGGCCGCGACCGTCCGCACCAACGCCTTTCGCCACGACGCAACGGCCGACGGGTCCGGCGAACCGTACGTCTCACTCAAGTTCGACCCGTCCCTCATCCAGGGAGTCGCCCGTCCCGTCGCTCACCGGGAGGTCTTCGTCCACTCGCCGCGTGTCGAGGGCATCCACCTGCGCTTCGGGCCGGTGGCTCGCGGGGGCCTGCGATGGTCGGACCGTCGGGACGACGTCCGCGACGAGGTGTTCGACCTCGTGCGCGCCCAGGTCCTCAAGAACGCACTGATCGTCCCGACCGGCGCCAAGGGCGGGTTCGTCGTCCGTGACGAGCCCGAGGACCCGACGGAACTGCGCGACGAGGCCACCCGTCAGTACGTCACGTTCGTCCGGGGGCTGCTCGACGTCACCGACGATCTCGACGGAGAGCGCGTCGTGAACCCCCCGCGTGTCGTGTGCCACGACGGACCGGACCCCTACCTGGTGGTCGCGGCCGATCGCGGCACCGCGACCCTGTCGGACACCGCGAACGGGATCGCCCAGCGCTACGGATTCTGGCTCGACGACGCCTTCGCGTCGGGAGGATCCGCGGGCTACGACCACAAGGAGCTCGGGGTGACCGCGCGGGGTGCGTGGCTGATGGTGCGCCGCCACTTCCGCGAACTGGGCATCGACGTGCAGACCGAGCCGGTCTCGGTCGTGGGCGTCGGCGACATGTCCGGGGACGTGTTCGGCAACGGACTGCTGCGGTCGCGTGCGGTACGGCTGGTGGCGGCCTTCGACCACCGTCACGTGTTCCTCGACCCGGACCCGGACCCCGGACGGTCCTTCGAGGAACGCGAGCGCCTGTTCACCCTCCCCCGGTCGAACTGGGACGACTACGACCGGTCGCTGCTGAGCACGGGCGGCGGGGTGTTCGCCCGCGACGCCCGATCCATCCCCCTGAGCGACGAGGTGCGCGCCCTGCTGCGCGTCGACGTGGCGGCGCTGTCCCCGCCGGCCCTGATCCGCGCCATCCTGTGTGCGCCGGTCGACCTGCTGTTCGCCGGCGGGATCGGCACATACGTGAAGGCAGCGACCGAACGCAGCGAGGACGTCGGCGACCGGGCCAACGCCGAACTGCGGGTCGACGGTCGCGACCTGCGGGCCCGTGTCATCGCCGAGGGCGCGAACCTGCTCATCACCCAACCGGGGCGCATCGAGTTCGCGCGTCGCGGGGGCCGCGTCAACCAGGACGCGATCGACAATGCTGCCGGCGTCGCGACCTCCGACTGCGAGGTCAACCTGAAGATCCTGCTGCGGCTCGCGGTCGAGCAGGGTGTGCTCGCACCCGAGGATCGTGACGCCACGCTCGCCAGCCTCGCCGACGAGGTCGTGGATCTCGTGATGCAGATGGTGGACCGCCAGGGGGCCGGTGTGTCCCGCGAGTTCGCGCGAAGTGCGAGCCGACTGGACGCCTACGACCGGATGCTGGATCGGCTCACCGACCGCCACGACCTGGACCGGGAGGTGGAGCGACTGCCGTCGAGCGACGAACTCGCCGAGCGAGCGAGCCTGGACGCAGGCATGACACGTCCCGAGGTCGCGTCGCTGATCGCGTGGGCGAAGCGGGATCTGAAGGAGACCCTGCTCGCCCAGCCGTTGGCCGACGCGCAACTGCTCGACAACGCCATCACGGACCAGTTCCCTGCCGGCGCCGTCACACGATTCGGGTCCCTGCTCGCCCAGCACCGTCTGCGGCGCGAACTGATCGCCACCTCGATCGCCAATGACGTCGTCGACCGCATGGGCGTGACGTTCGTCCACGAGGTCGCGGACGTGACCGGCGCCCCGGTCGTCGACGTCGTCGTCGCCCACCGGATCGCCCACGACGTGCTGGACACTCCGCGCCTGTGGGAGCTGGTCGACGCCATGGAGTCGACCCACGACACCGCCCGGATACGCGACATCGACAACGATCTGGAGGCCACGATCCGTGCGATCACGACGGGTCTCGTCGACGATCCGCGGGTCCGCACCGATCCCGACGCGGCGCTGGCCCGGTTGCAGGCCGTGTGCACGGACCTTCGCACCCACCTGATCGACCTCGGGACGTCGACGCAACGGCGTGCCCGAGCCGCACACCTCCGCTGGCTGATCGACGACCTCGTGGATCCGGACCTCGCCAACGTGCTGGCGGTGGCGCGCGACCTGCGGGTGCTGCCCGAGGTCGCCGACGTGGTGGCATCGACCGGACGTGGCACGACGGACGTCATGCACGTGTTCCTGCTGCTCGGTGAACAGCTCGCGGTCGACGACCTCGAGGCACTGGCCGCACGCATCCACCCGCAGGGTGCCTGGCAGCAGCGCCAGATCGACGGGGTGGTCGGTGACCTGCGCCACGCGCGCCACGACGCCGCGGTCAGCGCCCTGCGCGGCCACCCGGAGGGCACCCCGGCCGAGGCCGTGGCGCGATTCGTCGACACCCGGCGCGATGCGCTCGAGCGGGCACGGCGCGTCGTGGCCCAGCTCGACCACGGACACCCGTCACTGGCGGACGCCGTTGCGGTGGGTGCCCGTCTGGTCGGCCGCGCACTCGCCTGAGCTCAGCCGCCCGCGGCACCGTCCGGGCGCTTGTCTTCGTCGGAGCCTGCCGGTCCGTCGGGGGTGTCGAGGAGTTCCAGCGCCTCGTCCAGCTGGTCGTCGGGGACGACGACGGCCACCCCGCCGATCCCGAACGAGATGTCGGGCCGCATGCCGCCCGCGTCGTCGACCAGGACGACCGCACTGATGCCGTGGGCGACGAGCAGCCCACACGCGAGGTCAGCCTGGGTGCGATCGGTGAACCATTGGATACGTGCCATCTCCACCTCACCGGGCCACGAGCGGATTGAAGGGCGCACCGACCGTCCGGGACGTCGCGAGGTCGATGATGGCCACCTCGAGCACGACGTCGTCCGGCAGGTCCGACCCCTTGAGCTCCAGGTCGAGGTCCGCCAGCCGGTCGTGACACCACGCGAGTTCGCCCGGCGAGAACCGCGCCGACAGCTGCTGGAGGCGTCGATGCTGGCCGGGCGACATCCCGGCCGTGCGCGCATCCGCACCGGATCGGACCTGCAGGAGCTGACGAAACCGGAACGTGAGGGCCCCGACGATCGCCAGGGGTGCCTCACCGGCCTCCAGCGCGCCGCGCACGGCGAGGATCGCAGCACCGGGGTCACGGTCGGCGGCGGCGTCGGCGATGGCGAATCCCGAGACCCGCCCGCGGCCCTCGACGGCGGCCTCCACGTCCGCGACGGTGACCTGGGAGCCGACCACCGACGCACACACGGTCGCGACCTGCGCGGCGATCGTGGCGGTGTCGGTCCCGGCATGGAGTCGGATCGCGGCGACGGCGGAGGCATCGGGGGTCCGACCCCGGTGGGCGAACTCGTCGGTGACGAGCCGATCCCACGCCCGATCGTCATGGTCAGGCGGGCGCTTCACGTCCTCACGTCGCCCGTTTGCGGCGACGAGCTTCGCGATCTTCTGGATGCGTCCCACCCCGCGCGCGACGAGCACCAGCACCGCGTCGGGAGCCGGTGACTCGAGATAGGCCTCGACCTCGGCCTTGAGGTCGCCGGCCAGCCCCTCCACGCCCCGCAGCACCACGCACGTCTGGCCCCCGAACAGGGACGTGGTGCGCAGTTCGGGCAGGTGATCGGTCTCCGACACGTCGTGGAGGTCGACGTCGACGTCGTCGAGAGCGGCGGTGATGGCCGCCAACTGGCGCTGCAGGGCACGCTGCAGCAACAGGTCGTCGTCACCGGCGAGCAGTATCACGGAATCCATGGCCGCAACCTACTCGCGGCGGGCCTCAGCCCTCTCCCGCGTCCTGCAGCCAGTCGGCATTGAGCACCCGGATCGGTTCGCCTGCACGGTACGCAGCGACGTCCTCGACCATCCCCGGGTAGAAGCGTTCGTACTGATCGCGGGTCACGTACCCCATGTGGGGGGTGAGCACGACGTTGTCGAGCGCGAGCAGCGGGTGGTCGGGCGCGAGTGGCTCGTCGTCGAACACGTCGATGCCCGCACCAGCGATGCGGCCCTCGCGCAGTGCGTCGACGAGGGCTGCCTCGTCGACGATCGGGCCACGCGACGCGTTGACGAGGCGTGCCGTGGGCTTCATGCGGCCCAGTTCGTCGACGCCGACGAGCCCCTGGGTGCGCTCACTGAGCTTCAGGGCGATGACGAGCACGTCAGACGTCGCGAACAGCTCGTCCTTCGTCACCCGGACCGCGCCGACCTCGGCGGCACGTTCGTCGGTGAGGTTCTGGCTCCAGGCGACCACCTCGGCACCGAAGGCCTGGGCCTGGGTCGCGATCGCACCACCGGAACGCCCCAACCCGAGCAGTCCCAGCCGGCTTCCGTTCAGTTCGACCCCGAGCCGGGTGCCCTCCTGCCAGCGGCCCTGGCGGATCGCCGCGTCGAGGCGGGGCAGGTCCCGCAGGACCCCGAACACGAGCGCCCAGGTGTGTTCGATCATGGGCGTGAGCGCTCCCGGTGTCCCGCACACGGTCACCCCGGCGCGCCCGGCAACCTCGAGGTCGATCGACGCGTTGGCCATGCCGCTGGTCAGCAGCAGTCGCAGCCGCGGGAGCCGGTCGATCACGTCGGCCGGAAACGGGGTGCGTTCACGCATCAGCGCGACGACGTCGAAGTCGGCAAGCGTGGCCACGAGTGCGTCGCGGTCCGCGATGTGGCGTTCGTGGGCGACCACCTCGACGTCGTCGCCGAGCGAGGCCCAGTCGGCCAGATCGGTGGACACACGGTGGTGGTCGTCGAGCACGGCGATGCGCACGTCGGGGCTCCCGTCCGTCATGGTCACGACCACACCCTAACGGGGGTCGACGACCACTAACCTCCCGGGCCCTGTGCCCACCGGCGGAGCGTCCAGGAGATCCCATGTCCTCCGAGATGTCCTCCCAGCCCCCGGTCACGGCGGGGCCCACACCGCAGTCGCAGCGCGTGGACACGCTCGACGTGCTCCGCGGCTTGGCGCTGATGGGGATCCTGCTGGTCAACATCGAGCTGTTCCGCGGCCCCGTGCTGTTCGACCTGCTCGCCGAACGGTCTGCCGACACGTCGAGGGCCGACGATGTCGCGAAGTTCCTGGTGGGGTGGCTCGCGAGTGGCAAGTTCATCTCGAGCTTCTCGCTGATGTTCGGCGTCGGGGCCGCGATGATGTTCCAACGCGCGCGGGCCGCAGGGCGCCGTCCACGAGCCCTGCTCGCACGGCGCTACGCGTGGCTGCTCGTGTTCGGACTGGCGCACATGTTCCTGCTCTTCCCCGGCGACATCCTGTTCATCTATGGGCTGGGCGGGCTGCTGCTCCTGCTGTTCGTGAAGCGCACGAACCGCACGGTCGTGTGGTGGGCCGGCATCCTGCTGACCCTCAACACCCTGTTCCTGCTGGCCGGATCCGTGCTCACGACGCTCGCGCCCGCCACCCCGGAGGGCGACGCGGCTGCAGCGGGCGTGACGCAGATGTTCGCCGACCTGTCCGACCGTGCCCTGGAGGCCTACACGTCCGGCGACCTCGGCGCCAGGGCGGGCGTTCGGGCCTGGGAGGTGCTGATCGTGCAGGGCGGGTCGATGTTCGTCCTGCCCATGGTGCTGGCCCTGTTCCTGATCGGCCTGGCGATCGGCCGGTCGGGACTGATCACCAACCTCGCGGGGCATCGGCACCGGCTGCGCCGCGCGTCGCTGATCGGGCTCGGCGGCGGCCTGGTGCTCAACGTTCCCGTGGGACTCACCGGGACACTGGGCGGCGCCGCCGTGGGACCGGACACGGACCTGAGCGTGGGACTGCTCGCCGCAGGTGCGGTGGGCCAGGGCATCGGCGCGCCGCTGCTGGCCATCGGCTACCTGGCGACGCTGGCGCTCGCCTGTCAGAACCCCGCGGTCCTGCGTCGACTGGGTGCACTGCGCGACACTGGACGCATGGCCCTGTCGGGATACATCCTGCAGAGCGTGCTCACCAGCACGTTCTTCGTGTGGCTCGGGTACTACGGGCAGCTGTCGATGGTCGCGTCGCTCGGCGTGGTCGTCGGCGTGTGGATCGTGATGCTCGTCAGCTGCTCGGTGTGGCAGCGGCGCTGGGGACGTGGTCCGCTGGAACGGTTGTGGCGGCATCTGACCTACGGGCGGGCCACGAGCCCGGCCTGAACACCGGTCGACGACGCCGGCGCTTCACGGACACGAGCGGGAACCGCCACACGCACGGTGCCCTCCCGGTCGGTGCGACGCACCTCGACGCCCAGATCGTCGAGCATCGCGAGCACGTCGGGATGGGGATGCCCGTGACGGTTGTCCACCCCGGCGCTCACCAGCCCGGCTCGCGCACCGGTGGTCGCGAGGAAGGCCGGGTCGGTGGTCGCGGCCCCGTGGTGTGGCACGGTGATCAGCTCCGCACGCAGTTGGTCACGCGCGTGCTCGAGCAGGTGGGCCTGCGCCGCGCGTTCGACGTCGCCGGTGGCGAGGATCCGACGACCGTCGGCGTGGGTGACCCGCAGGACGGTCGACGTCTCGTTGAGTTCGCTGCGATCGAACTCGTGCGGTCGCCCCTCGGGTGGGTACAGGACCTCGACGAACAGGTCGCCGACCGTCACCGCATCGCCCGCACGCGGTACTCGCACCGCCACACGGCGGTCCCGTGCCACGACCAGCATGTCGGCCACCTGGTCGAGTTCGGTCGGCTGGGGCCGGAACCACAGCGCCCCGACGTCGATGCGCCGCAGGACCTCCGCGACACCACCGACGTGGTCCAGGTGCGGATGGGTGACCACGACCACGTCGACGTGGCGCCTGCCATGCGACCGCAGCCAGCGTGCTGCGGTGGCGTCGCCACCGGCGTCGACGAGGATCCTGGCCCCGGGCGACTCGACGAGGAATGCGTCGCCCTGACCAACGTCGATCGCCGTGACCGTGAGATCACGCCGTGGCAACCATCCACCCGCGATCGGCAGGGAGGTCATGAGCAGCGCCACCACGGTCGCCACCACGAGCACCCGTGACACACGGCCGCGGGGACGGGCGACGATCCAGCCACAACCCGTGACCAGGGCGACGACCGTCCACGCACGGGTCACGTCGACGATCGCCGCGGTGTCGGCGAATCGGTACGCCGACCAGATCACGATCCGTGCAGGCCACGCCGCGACCCACAGCAGTGCCGATGCCACCCCCACGTGCACGACGGCGACGGCGGTGGCGACGAATGACACGGCGGCAGCGATCATCGCGGCCGGCACGGCGATCACGTTGGCGGGAACCGAGGCGAGTGGCACCTCACCGAACGTGGCCAGAAGCAGCGGCACCACCGCGACCTGCGCACCGATGGTGACGGCGGCGACGTCCGCGAGGCGGCGGGTGACCCGTGTGCGCTCGATCGCCGGCCAGCCGGCAAGCCGCTCGCGGACGAGCGGGGCGACGACGAGCACGCCGGCGGTCGCCGTCGCCGACAGCAGGAGACCGAGCGACCCGGCCACGAACGGATCGACGAGCACGAGCAGCAGCACGGCCCCGGCCAGCGCGTGCCGCGCGTCACGGGCGACACCCCGCACGTTCACGAGGACCAGGAGCAGTGCCATGGTCCCGGCACGCAACACACTCGGTTCGAGTCGGGTGACGAACGCGAACCACACGATGGTCAGCACGACGATGGCCCGCCGAGGGCCAACACCCACCCCGAGGGCGTACACGAGTGCGAGCACACCACCGAGCAGGATCGCGACGTTGCTTCCCGACACGGCGGTCAGATGGGTCAGTCCGGTGGCACGCATCGCCTCGGCGGTCTCGTCGGTGAGCAGGCGCGTGTCGCCGGTGACGAACCCGACCAGCAGGCCGCCGACGTCGCCGTGTCGCACAGCGGCCCGTCGCACACGGTCCCGCACGTGCTCACTCGCGCGCGACAGAACTCCGCCCTCACCGGTGATCTCGAAATCGGTGACGTCCAGCAGTGCTCGCACGTGCTGACGAGCCACCCAGCGCCCGTAGCCGTCCTCGGGCACCGGACGCAGCGTGCCCTCGACACGAACGACGGTGCCGAGGGACACGGGCCCGTCGAGCGTTGCCGCAGCCCGCTCGCCGACCGGCGAACCGTCGACCTCGTCGACACGCAGCACGGTGTGCCAACCCATTGCCGTGCGTCGAGGTTCGCGCACCACCGTCGCGTCCGCGACGACCGATCCCCCACGCTCCGCGCGTGCCACCAGCTCACCACTGGTCCGGACGTGCTCGCGGACCCCGGCGGCCCCTGCGGTCACCAGCAGCACCGCCACGAGTCCGACCAGACCAGCGAGGCGCGGACGTCGACGCACCGCCGCACCCACGAGACAGACGGTGACGGTGGCCGCGCCGACGATGGGATGACCCACCGCGATGCCCGAGGCAGCGAGATGCTCGCCCGCCAGTGCTCCCACGACCGCAGCGACGGCCCACGGACCGAGTGGTCCGACGGCCCGCCGTGCCGGCGCCGTCGATGGCTCCCCGACGTCTTCCGCCTGGTGGGCCCCGGCGTCGCCTCGGGGATCAGCGGACAACGACGAGGTCGGCGAGTGTCTGGAACGTCGCCTCACCGATGCCGTTGACCGCACGCAGGTCGCCGGGCGTGGTGAACGGTCCGTGACGCTCCCGGTGGGAGACGATCGCTGCGGCACGCGTGGGGCCGACACCGGGCAGGCTCTGCAACGTCGCCGCGTCCGCTCGGTTCACGTCCACACGCCCGTCCGGTGTGGTCGCTCCCCCGCCCTCGCGTTCACCGATCCGCGGCACGTGAACCTGCTCGCCGTCGGTGAGGCGGCGCGCGAGGTTGACGACCTGCAGATCTGCATCGGCGATTGCACCGCCGACCGCGTGGATCGCGTCAGCCACGCGGGATCCCGCATCGAGGTGCACCAGTGACGGAGTGTGGACCGCACCGGTGACGTGGACCGTCACGACGTCATCGGCAGGTGCGGAGGCCCGGCCCGCGTCGTCGTCCCACGCAGACAGTTCGACGCCGACCTCGGCTGCGGGGGCCGGTGGCACGGGGCGACCCGACCACCAGAACACGATGGTGAGTGCCGCGGCGCCCGCGAGCAGAACACTCAGTCCAAGCAGCTCGACGGAGCGCGCCTCGATCCACTCGAGCAGGCCGGAGGCGGAGAGGTCGTCCATGGGGCGCAGCATGCCGCTGGGCACGCCTCACACCGCTGCGACGACCCGGCACCCTGTGGATCAGTGCGTGCCGGTCACTCGGCGGGAACCACGGCCAGCCCGACGGCTCCGGGTCCGACGTGTGTGCCCACGATCGGGCCGATCGTCGCACGCCACTGGCTGGCGATCGCGACCTGCTGCGACAGCCGGGCCTCCAGCGCGGACGCCCGCCCGGGCGCCGACGCGTGGACGACGCACGCATCGACGGCGGATGCACCCGCTCCCTCGACGGCGAGCTCCACCGCCCGTTCGAACGCGCGCCGCGACGTGCGCGCACGATCGACGACCTCCACCCGTCCGTCGACCACCCCCAGCACCGGCTTGACGTTCAGCGCCGTGCCCACCGCAGCCTGTGCACCGGACAGGCGGCCACCCCGACGGAGGAACCCCAGGGTGTCGACGATCAGCAGTCCGACGACGCCGTCACGCACCCGATCGACCGCCGCGCGTGCCTGCGCCGGGTCCCCGGTGTCCTGTGCGACCCGCAGCGCCCGCAGCACCGCGAGTCCCAGCGCCCCGCCGACGAGCCTGCTGTCGACCACCTCGACGTCGACCGGGGCGTGGGGCGCTCGCTGGCTCGCCACGTCGTGGGTGCCCGACAACTCTGACGAACAGTGGACGGACAGAACGTGGTCGAACCCCTGCTCGGCACACGCTGCGTACAGGTCGTCGAACGCCTGCGGGCTGGGCTGGGACGTGACCGGCAGGACGTCGCTGGTCTGCAGCCGAGAGTAGAAGTCGTCCGCACCGAGGTCCACCCCGGCAACGTGCACGTCGTCACCGAACGCCACCGACAGGCTGACGACGAACAGGTCCCCAGACGCGGTCGCGTCCGACGGGAGGTCCGCCGTCGAGTCGGTCACGACCGCGATGCGCATCAGCCGGACCGGACCACGAAGTTCACGAGCCGGTCGGGCACGACCACGACCTTGACCACCTCACCGTCGAGGTGACCTGCGACTGAATCGTCGGTGCGCGCGGCCGCCTCCACGTCGTGCTCGGAGGCACCGGCGGGCACGGTGACGCGACCCCGGACCTTCCCGTTGACCTGGACCACCAGTTCGACGGTGTCGTCGACGAGCAGCGCCGTGTCGGCCGTAGGCCACGAGCGGTCATGGACCGAACCGTCGTTGCCGAGCCGGTCCCACAGTTCCTCGGTGATGAACGGGCAGATCGGTGCGAGCATCTCCAGCAGGCGTTCGAGGGCCTCACGGACCGCGGGTCCCGCGGCACCGTGGCGGGTGGCGTCGAGCACGGCGTTGGTCAGCGTCATCAGCTTCGCGATGGCCGTGTTGTACTTGCGCCCGTCGAACTCCTCGCTGACCCCGACGACGGCCTCGGCGACCGCTCGGCGCAGCACGGCCTCGGTGGAGTCGTCGAGTGCTGGCGCCGCGGCGCGCTCGGCCGCGATCTGCTGCAGCGTGAGCCGCCAGACACGCGACAACCACTTGTGCATGCCGGCCGGAGACACGTCCGCCCAGTCGATGTCGTCCTCGGGCGGCGAGGCGAACAGCATCGTGCCGCGCAACGTGTCGGCGCCGTAGGTGTCGTACACCTCACCGGGCACGACGAGGTTGCCCTTGGACTTGGACATCGC
>JBBDIX010000081.1:0-2026 GCA_040880235.1 Nitriliruptoraceae bacterium | reverse complement strand
CCGACCAGCGCGGCGGCGGCCCACCGCAGCGACTGCACGTCGCGCAGACCGCCGGCACCGTTCTTGAGGTCCGGTTCGAGCACCTCGGCGGCGTCGCCGGCGCGGGCACGACGGGAGAGGTCCGCGGCGTGGAGTGCCTCGAGGTAGGCGTCGGGACGTCGACGTATGCGCCGCAGGGTCTCCGTGCGGACACGCTGGCCGAGGTCCGTGTCGCCCAGCAGCACTCGCACGTCGAGCAGTGCGGTGGCCGACTCGATGTCGTCCACCGAGTCGAGCACCGCACGCACGTCGCGCACCGCGTGACCGACCTTCAGTCCCACGTCCCACAACGGGGTCACGACCGAGCGCACCACCTCGGACAGTTCGTCGTCGGACGCACGGTCGTGCACCACGAGCAGGTCGACGTCGGAGGCGGGACACAGCTCGCGACGACCATGACCGCCGAGCGCGGCCACGGCGATCCCGTGGGACCGGACCGTGGAGGCGCCCAGCGTTCGCACGCAGTCGTCGACGGCATCCGTCCAGTCACGGCACCAACGTCGGCCCGGCGTGATGTCCGCCAGCCGAGTTCGCGCCTGCTGGAGGTCGTCGAGCGCCGACGTTGGCACCGCTGTTCCCCGATCCGCGGACATGCCGCGTCTACAGGGCGGCGACGTCCTGCTCGCCGGTGCGGATGCGCACGATGCGCTCGACCGGCGTCACGAACACCTTGCCGTCCCCCACCTCGCCGGTGTGGGAGGCGTCGATGATCGCCTGGATCGCCTCGTCGGTCTGCGCGTCGTCGATCAGCACCTCGACGCGGACCTTCGGAAGGAACTCCACCTTGTACTCGGCACCCCGGTACAGCTCGGTGTGCCCCCCCTGACGTCCGAATCCGTGCACGTCGGTGACGGTGAGTCCCTGCACACCGATACCACGCAGCGCATCCCTGACGTCGTCGAGCTTGTGGGGCTTGACGATGGCCGTGACCAGCTTCACCTCGGTCTCCTCGCTCGCTTCGACGACCGACGGCTGTGAGGTTCCCGGAGGGGACGCATCACGTCGGCCGATGCACGGACACGTCGATCGCTTCGATCGGTCCGCGACAGCACAGAGCCTTGCCTGGACAGGTCACCCACCGGTGTCCGCCTCGTTTCGGACGGGTTACGTCTCGAACGGTCAACGGTTGCACGGTGACGTGCGCACGTCGAGGGCTGCTCGTCCGACTCGTGCGATCAACGCACGACCTGGTCCGAAATCCATTGCACAGGTGCATCCGGGCGTCGTGTACCGTTCACTCGCAGTGGCGGCCCACCCCGGCCGCCCGGCGCGTCACCAAGTCCGACGCCCCATCGGACGACGCGCCACGTGTGGGTTCGCCTCCCCCCAGGCGGCCCACCACCGCCGGTCGACGCCGTGCCCCGCGCGTCCCGGCATCGAGAACCCCCGGCGCTTCGGCGCCGGGGGTTCTCCTCGTTCCGGGACGTGCCGCTCGCGCGTCGCGCTCAGGGCATCGCGAGACTCACGCGCGACCGAGCCGCTCGATCATGAGGCGCGCCGCCTCGGACGGGTTCATCGCGACGGAGATCCCGAAGCCCTCCAGGATCTCCTTCTTCTCTGCCGCGGACTCGCCGCCGGGACCGCCCTCCTGGACGATCGCGCCCGCATGACCCATCTGCCTGCCCTCCGGTGCCTCGAACCCGGCGATGTAGCCGACGACCGGAGTGTCGGGGATGTTGTCACGGATCCACTCGCCGGCCAGCTGCTCCTCGGACCCGCCGATCTCTCCGACGAACGAGATCGCGTGGGTGTCCGGATCGGCGGCGAACGCCTGGATGACGTCGAGGAACTGGGTGCCGATGACCGGGTCCCCACCGATGCCCACGCAGGTGGAGATGCCGATGCCGGCCTGCGCCAGTTCGTGCATGAGCTGGTAGGTGAGCGTCCCGGAACGCGACACCAGACCGACGTTGCCGGCGAAGGTGGTCTCGGCCGGGATGATCCCGACGTTGGCCTTGCCGGGCGAGATCAGTCCGGGACAGTTCGG
>JBBDIX010000080.1:0-2057 GCA_040880235.1 Nitriliruptoraceae bacterium | reverse complement strand
GTGTCGGGCGCCACGTCGCTCACGTCGGTGCTCGCCACCGCCGGCTGACCTGCGTCGCCGGGGCTCAGCATGCCTGCGCCGACAGCCCGTCTGTCCACGGGATCGCACGCAGGCCGTGGATACGCTCCGACCGACCCGTTCGGGTGTGCGACGAAGGTGACGACGTGTTCCGCAGCGTGAAGCCGTTCCTCCTGCTGGCGGCCCTTTCCGGCCTGCTGCTGCTCACCGGGGCGATGCTCGACGGTGGCACCGGGTCGTCCACATGGCTGACGACGATGCTGGTCGTCGCGCTGGGGATCAACGCGTTCTCGTACTGGTTCTCCGACCGGCTCGCGATCCGCATGGCGCGCGCAGAACCGATGGACGAGCAGCGGTTCGCCGACGTCCACGCGATCGTGCGCGACCTGTCGAGTCGGGCCAACCAGCCGATGCCCCGCCTGTACCTGTCGCCGTCCCCGCAGCTCAATGCGTTCGCCACCGGCCGCAACCCCCGCAACGCGGCGGTGTGCATCAACCAGGGGCTGATCGACGCCCTGAATCGTGACGAGCTCGAAGGGGTCATCGGGCACGAGCTGCAGCACGTGTACAACCGCGACATCCTCATCGGCTCGGTCGCCGCGGCCATCGCGACCGCCATCACCTACCTGGCGCTGATCCTGCGGTGGCTGCCCCTGTTCGGCTCGTCCGACAGTCGGGGTCCCAACCCGATCGTGGCGATCGCCGCGTCCATCGTCGCTCCCCTCGCGGCGCTGGTCATCCAGGCGTCCATCACGCGGTCGCGCGAGTCGCTCGCCGACCGCACCGGCGCGGAACTCACCGGGAAACCACTCGCGCTCGCGAGCGCGCTCGCCAAGCTCGAGGCCGGCGCGAACGACCCGAGGCGTCTGCGTGCGGGTGGTACGCCGGCCGAGACCCGTGGGACGATGAACCACCTGTTCATCGCCGCGCCGTTCGGTGGCCGGGCCGCGATGCGCCTGTTCTCCACGCATCCGCCGATCCCGGCACGCATCGCCGCGCTCGAGGAACAGGCGCGCCGCATGGGGCAGGCGGGACCGTCGACGCGCGGCTGGTGACTCCGCTCAGGCCGCCGGGACGTGTGCGGCCTCTCCGCGAAGCCACCGGGTGAGCACGACGACCAGCACGACGAGCAGGACGACGCCCACCCCGGTCAGCCAGGGGCCCGCACGTTCCCCGCGTCGCCGAGCACCCACCCTGCAGACACCGTCAGGGACAGGGCGAGCACGGCCCCGATCGCGTCCGCCGTGAGGTAGTGCCGGCGATCGACGTCCGACGTGCCGGCCGCTGCCGCGAGCACCGTCGGGGGGATCGCCGCCAGTCGACCCAGCACGGCGATCCACGGCCCACGACGGGCCAGCACCGACTGGGCAATCGCCAGCTGCCGTTCCGGGACGGCACGTCGGAGCCACGCCGGCCGTACGTCTCCGTCCAGCACGTTCCGGTAGGCGCGACCCACGACGAAGAACGCCCACACGGCGACCAGCATGAAGGGCACCCATGCGGCGACGATCACGACGATCGACGGGCTGCCGAGCACCCGCGACTGGGCCCCGGCGAGCAGGAGGAACTCCTTCTGCGGCCGCAACAGGACGAGCAGTCCCATGCGATCGCGGACCAGCACGGGGATCAGTGGCACCGCGACCAGCGGCAGCAGCAGCCGCACGACGACGAGAGCCACCGAGGCACGAACCAGCCAGCGGGGCGACGAGGCCTCCGTGGCCGAGGCGCTCACGAGGGGTGCGGCTGACAACGCTCGCACGCGTAGGCCCAGCGGCCGGCAAGGTCCCACCGCCGCACGGGTTCGCCACACCGCCGGCAGTGCTCCTGTCGGTAGACGTACGTCGCACGTTCGCGGCGCAGCTGGGACCGCGTCATGCCGACCTCGTCAGGGTCGACCGTGACGATCCGGTTCGCGCGCACGCCGTGGCGCATCCAGACCCGCAGGCGCTGCCACATCTCGACCCACTGGTCCCGGGTGACCTGAGGGCTCGGCACCAGTGGATGGATGCCCGTGACGAACAGCACCTCGGCGCGGTAGA
>JBBDIX010000079.1:0-12246 GCA_040880235.1 Nitriliruptoraceae bacterium | reverse complement strand
CCGACGTCGTGCTGCCGGCCGGGGCGGACTGGTGTGAGGCCGAGGGCACCGTCACGAACTCGGAACGGCGCGTCCAGCGTGTGCGCCCGGCCCTGCGACCGCCCGGCGACGCGCGTACCGACCTGCAGATCCTCGTCGCACTGGCCGAACGGTTCGGTCACGACTGGTCGTGGATGACCCCCGAGGCCGCGTGGGACGAACTGCGCCGCCTGTCGCCCATGCACGGGGGCATGAGCTGGGATCGTCTCGAGGAGCACGGCGGGCTGCGGTGGCCGTGCCCGACCGAGGACCACCCGGGGACGAAGTTCCTGCACGGACGGCTGTGGCAGGACCCGGTCGAGGGTCCGCGCGCGCCGTTCATCGCGACCGAGTGGGTGCCGCCCGTCGACACGCTGTCCGACGAGTTCCCGTACCGGCTGACGACGGGGCGCCACCTCGACTCGTACAACACCGGCGTGCAGACCGGCGCCTACTCATCGCCGCGGCGCAGCGCGGGCATGCTCGAGGTGTCGTCACACGACGCGACCCGTCTGCGCATACGTGATGGCGACCCGGTCGTCGTGACGTCCCGGCGTGGCAGCATCCGGGTGCCGGCACGGGTCGGCGACGGACTGCGCGGGGGACTGGTGTTCATGACCCTGCACCACCCGGAGCTCGCCGACGTGAACCTGCTGACCATCGATGCCTGGGATCCGAAGTCCGGGACCTCCGAGTTCAAGGCGACCGCCGTGCGCATCGAACCCGCGACGGAACCTGTCACGGTGGATGCCTGATGGACCTGCGGATTGCCGACGACCAGCCGACCGAGGTCGAACGCGACGCGATCGAGTCGGTCGCCGGACCGTCGGGTGCGACCGTGGCCGACGGACGTGTCGTCGTCCGAGACCGCGACCTGCGACACCTGCTGCTGCCCGCGCTCGCCGAGGTGCAGTCCCGTGTCGGCTGGGTGAGTCGTGGTGCGATGGCGGAGATCTGTCGCCGCCTGCACGTCCCGCCTGCCGATGCGTACGGCGTCGCGACGTTCTACGCGCTGATCTCGACCGAGGAGCGCCCGGGGCGCGTCGCCCACGTGTGTGACGACATCGCCTGTGCGCCGGCAGGTGGCGAGGCGCTGGCCGACGCGTTGGTGAAGGCACTGGGCGCCTCACCCGGGTACGCGGTGCACCGAAGCCCGTGCCTCGGCCAGTGCGACCGCGCACCCGCCGTCTACCTGCAGCGGGCCGCGGTCGACGACGACGTGGTGGTGCACGCGACCGTCGACGACGTGGTCGCACGGCTCGACGCGACCGGCACGGCGGCGCCGGAGACGGCGTCGGTGACGCCCGGTCGCCTGCTCGACCGGTTGCGTGACGCTGCAGCGTCGGACTTCGCCGCGCTTCGTGCGGCCCGGGCCATGGGCCCCGGGGCCGTCATCGACGCGGTGCGCGACTCGGGTCTGGTCGGGCGGGGTGGTGCGTCGTTCCCGACGGGGATCAAGTGGGCGGCGGTAGCTGCCGCCGCCGGTCCGCGTCATCTGATCTGCAATGCCGACGAGTCCGAGCCCGGGACGTTCAAGGATCGCGTGCTGCTCGAGTCGGCCCCGGCGGCGGTCATCGAGTCGATGGCCATCGCCGGCACGGCCATCGGCGCCGAACATGGCTGGGTGTACATCCGCGGGGAGTACCCGGTCGCGACCCGTGCTCTCCACGACGCGATCGCCGACGCCCGTGCTCGCGGTGCGCTGGGCGACGACGTGCTGGGGTCGGGACTCCGGTTCGACATCGAGGTGCGACGGGGACAGGGCGCCTACATCTGCGGGGAGGAGACCGCCCTCATGGAGTCGATCGAGGGACACCGTGGTGAGCCACGCAACAAGCCCCCGTTCCCGACCACGCACGGCCTGTTCGGACGCCCGACGGTGATCAACAACGTGGAGACGCTGTGCAACGTGCTCGACATCGTCCACGGCGGCACACCGGACTCGCGGCTGTTCTGCCTGTCGGGTGACGTGGCGCGTCCCGGCGTCATCGAGGCACCGCTCGGCACGCCGTTGCGCGAACTGCTCGACGACGCGGGGGCGCGCACCGACGACCTGCGGGCCGTACTTCTCGGTGGGGCCGCCGGCAGCTTCGTCGGCCCCGACCTGTTCGACCTGCCACTCGACGTCGAGTCCGCGCGGGCGCACGGTCTGGGACTCGGGTCGGGGGTCGTCATGGCGCTCGGCCCCGACAGCGACGTCGCACGCGTGGTCACGCGCATCGCCCAGTTCTTCCGCGACGAGAGCTGTGGGCAGTGCGTGCCGTGTCGCGTCGGGGTGGTGCGCCAGCAGGAGGCGCTGGGTCGATACCTCGACGGCGGACGCGCCCGGGAGGAGTTGACCCTGTTGCGTGACGTCGACCGGGTGATGACCGACGCGTCGATCTGTGGACTCGGCCAGACCGCGGCGTCGGCGATCCGCTCTGCGATCGCCCTGGAGCTCGTGTGAGGCAGGAGGCGACATGACCGAGGTCACCATCGACGGCCAGATCGTGCAGGTGGACGACGGCTCGTCGCTGCTCGACGCGTGTCGGTCGCTGGGCCTCGATCAGCCGACGCTGTGTCACCTGCAGACCCTCACGCCGGCCAACGCGTGTCGGCTGTGCGTCGTCGAGGTGGAGGGCTCCCGTCCGCTGGTGCCGTCGTGTTCGCGTGCCTGTGAGGACGGGATGGTCGTGTCGACCGATTCCGAACGGGTCCGTCACTCGCGACGCATGGTCCTGGAACTGCTTGCGTCGTCGGTCGACGTCGGGCTGCACGGCCAGGTGTCCGACTGGATGGTGGAGTACGGGGCAGATCCGGCGCGTCACGGCGCCGACGTGGCCACCGTCGCCCAGCCGGTGAAGATCGACAACGACCTGTACGTGCGCGACTACTCGCGTTGCATCCTGTGCTATCGGTGCGTGGAGGCGTGCGGCGAGGATGCACAGAACACGTTCGCCATCCAGGTCTCGGGCCGGGGATTCGACGCGACGATCTCCACCGAACACGACGTGGGGCTGCCCGACTCGGCCTGCGTGTACTGCGGCAACTGCATCGACGTGTGCCCGACCGACGCGCTGATGTTCCGCTCCGAGCACGAACTGCGCGACGCCGAGATGTGGGACGAGTCGCACCAGCAGGTCACCCGCACCGTGTGTTCGTTCTGCGGGGTGGGCTGCAACCTCGAACTGCACGTGCAGGACGAGCGCATCGTGAAGGTCACCTCACCACAGGACCACGACGTCACCTCCGGACACCTGTGCATCAAGGGCCGGTTCGGTTACGACCACGTTCAGGACCTCGACGAGTCCACCCCGGTCGACGAGGTGCTGCGGTCCGTGAGGCGCGCTGGTCCGCTGTAGACGTTGCCGGCGCCGTCGCGGACGAAGCCGACGAGCGTCACGCCGAACCGCTCGGCCGTGCGCACCGCGAGGTCGGTCGGGGCCCCCACGGCCGCGATCACGCCGATGCCCGCCACCACGGCCTTGGCGACCAGTTCGAAGCCCACCCGGCCGGACAGCACCGCGACGTGGCCTTCCAGCGGCAGGGACCGGTCGAGGACGTGCACCCCGATCGCGGCGTCCAGCGCGTTGTGCCGGCCGACGTCCTCGCGGAGGGTGACCAGCGTCCCGTCGGTGGTGAACAGCCCGGTGGCGTGCAGCCCGCCGGTCACCGCGAACTCCGGCTGTGCGTCGCGCAGGGCGTCGGGCAGGCTGGCCAGCACGGACCACGACACGGGGGTGTCGTCATCGATCGGGTCGGCGCGCAGTCCCAGTTCGTCGATCGACGCTCGACCGCACACGCCGCACGAGGCGGTGGCGACCGACATCCGGCGCGCCCCGTCGTCGAGGTCCACCCGACCGACCAGGTGGACGGTGACTTGGTCGTCGGCCCGAGCGAGCGCGACGGGGTCACCCGTCTCCACACGCAGGATCTGTTCGGGTGTGGCCAGTCCCTCGGTGACGATCCAGCCGGCAGCGAGCTCGGCCTCGTGGCCCGGGGTGCGCAGCGTGGTGACCACCGTCACGGGCGGCTGGTCCGGTCCCGCCACGCGAATCTCGAGCGGTTCCTCGACCACGACCTCGTCGGTGCGCACGTCCGACGTGGAGCCGTCGTGGCGCACCACCTCGACGGGTCGGCGACGCATCGGTGCCCGCAGGTCGAGGTCCTCGGGTGTGTCCACGTCGCGGGTCGTGCGCCCGTCCGGGTCGAGGTCCCGCCAGTCGGCGACGGCGACCGCCAGGTACTCGGGCAGGCGGGTCGCGCGGCGTTCCCCGTCGTCCAGTAGGTCAGAGACGGTGGAGAGCGCGCTGGTGCGCCAGGCCGACACGAGCGGTTGGGTGGTGTCCAACAGCGCGACGACGGCCCCCGGATCGCCCGTGAGGGTGTCGAGCAGCCTGCGCAGGACCTCAGACGACAGCCACGGGTGATCGACGGCCACGAGCAGCACCACGTCGTTGGACGCGTGGTGCAGTGCGGTCTCGATCCCGCCCAGCGGTCCGTGACCCGGGCGCAGGTCGGTGACGACGGTCACGTCGGTGAGGCGGTCGTCGTGGTGGTCGCCGAGCGATCCGACGACCAGCACCTCGTCGCACAGCCCACGCAGGGCATCGACCGCGCGGACCAGCAGCGGTCGTCCGTCGACGTGGACCCAGCGCTTGTCGCGTCCCATGCGCCGTGACGCCCCGCCGGCGAGCACGGCCCCGGTGACCTGTCCCATCCGCACCCCGGTTCGCGCCGTCGAGGCGCAACGTAACCTGCCAGCGACCCTGCGGTACAGGAGCGGCATGGATCCCGAGGCCTGGTTCGACCGACTCGCCGACGAACTCGAGCAACGTGTGGAGGTCGGCGACGACGAGCGCACGTTGCTGCTCGACCTCGCGCGGGTTGCCGCCCACACCAGTGAGCGCTGGACCGCGCCGGTGTCCACGTGGATCGTCGGTGCGGTGCTGGGGTCGCTGCCTGAGGACGATCGTGTCGCCCGCCTGCGCGATCTGGTCGCGACCCTCGACGACGCGACCCCTGCGTCCGAGGACGGTGAGGTGTCGGCGTGACCGACATCCGCAACTACCTGCAGATTCGCACGTCCACGCCGGGCTCCTGGTCTCCGGACGGCGCGCGACTGCTCGTGTCGAGCGACCTGTCGGGCACCCATCAGGTGCACTGGCTGGAGACCGATCAGACCCTGCCGGTGGACGCCGACGACCTGCCCGCGGTCACCCGGTTCGGCGAGCCCGTCGGCGCCGGCTACCTGCCCACCGAGTCGCGCCTGCTGTTCACCGTCGACGCGGGAGGCAACGAGCGCACCCAGATCCTTGTCGGTGACGACGGGCCGCCGGTCCCGTACGCGACGGCCGACGACCTGGAGCCGGTCGTGGTCGATCCGGACCACATCCACCGGCCGGGCGGCGTGACGCGCGACGGGACCCGGTTCGCCTACTCGACGAACGGTCGCAACGGCGTGGACTTCGACGTGTGGATCCACACGTTCGCCACCGGTCACCACGAGTCGGTCCACGCACCGGGCGGGTGGGCACAGGCGGTCGGGTTCGACCCCTCGGGCTGCCTGCTGGCGGTGAGCGAACCGACGACCGAACCGGGTGACAATCGGTTGCACCTGCTCGACCTGGAGAGCCGCGACGTGGTCGAACTCGCGCCACACGAGCCGAGCGCGCTGGTCGGGGCGCCGAGCTGGATGCCGGACGGCGAGACGTTCTTCTTCTCCACCGACGTGGGCCGCGAGTTCTCGGCGGTCGCTCGCGGAACCCGCGACGGCAACTGGGAGTTCGTCGTCGACGCCGACGGGGACAGTGGTTGCCTGGTCGACTGGACGGGACGGCACCTGTTGGTGGTGAGCAACATCGACGGGGTCAGCCGCGCGTGGCTCCGCGACCCGGTCACTCTGGAGGTCCACCACGAGGTCTCCATGCCCGGGGACGGTGTCGCGTCGAACTGGCGGTTCAGCCGCGACGGCCGCTGGCTCAGCTTCGGCTACTCGTCCCCACTGATCCCCGGTGACGCGTGGCGGGTCGACACCGGCAGCGGTGCACTCCAACGGCTCACCACGAGTCCGTGTGACGTCGACGCCTCGACGTTCGTCGACGCGGAGAAGACCCGGATCCCGTCGTTCGACGGGGTCGAGATCCCCCTGTTCGTGCTGCGTCCGCGCGGGGCGCACGGCAGCGTGCCGGTGGTCGTCATCATCCACGGGGGACCGGAGAGCCAGTACCGGCCGTCGTTCTCCGCGGTGGCCCAGTACCTGGTGGCCCGGGGTTTCGCCGTCGTCGCCCCGAACGTGCGCGGGTCGACGGGGTACGGGCGGACGTTCCAGCACCTCGACGACGTGGAGAAGCGGTTCGACGCGATCGCGGACCTCGAGGCGATCCACGACTGGCTCGCGACCCAGCCGGACCTCGATGAGCAGCGCGCGGCGCTGTACGGCGGGTCATACGGGGGCTACATGGTGCTCGCGGGTCTGGCGTTCCAGCCGGACCGGTGGGCCGCGGGTGTCGACATCGTGGGCATGTCCAACCTCGAGTCGTTCCTGCAGAACACGTCGGCGTGGCGTCGCCCGTACCGTGAACGCGAGTACGGGTCGGACCCGGAACTGCTCAGGCGCCTGTCTCCGATCCACCGAGTCGACGACATCCGGGCGCCACTGTTCATCGTCCACGGGGCCAACGACCCGCGGGTGCCCCTGAGTGAGGCCGAGCAGATCCACGCCGCCGTCGAGGGAAGCGTGCTGCGGGTCTACGAGGACGAGGGCCACGGGCTCGCGAAGCTCGACAACCGCATCGACTGCTACCCGCGGATCGCCTCATTCCTCCACGATGCGCTCGGCGGGATGGACCACGACGGTCAGCTGGCCTGACGCTGCGGCCGCGGCCGCGGGTCCTGCGTGTCCGTCCGGGACCGCGACCCACACGACGTCCTCGGTGCGGGCGATGACGGACGCGTTCGTGGCGAGCACGGTGGCGTCCCGCGCGACCAGGTCGAGGTGCGTGCCGACGGGCACGTGGGCGACGAGTGTGGGGTCCACCGGAACCGCGACGGTGCCCGGCGGTACCAGTCCGGAGATGCCGGACACGGTCACGTGCCGTGCGGTCACCACCGCGCCGCGGACCACCGGCAGGTGCACCGTGTGACCCACGACGTCCGATGGGGCGGACAGGGAACCGGGCGGTGTGGCGTCGCGAGCGCGACGCACGAGGGTGACGTCGTCCGCGTGGATGCGCATCCCGGGTTCGAGGTCCCGGGTCGCGACGACGACGTCGACAGGCGGGCCCTGTGGTCCCAGGACCGATCGAACGGACCCGGCGAGCAGCAGGGTCATCGCAAGGGCCAGCATCGCCGCTGTGCGGGCGCGGGGTCGCGCGCGCCACCAGCGTTCGCTCAGTCGGTCGATCGCGCGGGGCAGCACGACGGGGGGACCGTGGAGGTGGCGCAGCAGGTCACGTGGCATGCCCGACAGTGCAGCAGCCTGCAGCGACGAGGCGACGACGACCGGATTGATCGCTGTGGACGACCCGGCTGGTCAGGCCGCCCCGGCTGGTGAGGCCGCCCCGGCTGGTGAGGCCGCCCCGGCTGGTGAGGCTGCCCCGGCCGGTCAGGCCGACTTCTTCGCCGGGGCGGCCTTCTCGCTCGATGACTTCGAGGAGGATCCCGACGAACCGGACGACGGGCCATCGGACGACGTCCTGGTCCCGGACGTCGAGTCGGACGTCGAGCCGTTGTTCGATCCGTCCTTCGACCCGGGCTTCGCGTCGCCACCGGACCCGGCCGCCGACTCGGAGGAGGCCGATGACGGCCCCGACCCGGAGGATGCGTAGTCCTTGATGTGCCACCCAGAGCCCTTGAAGATGATCCCGGCGGCGGAGAAGACCTTGCGCAGTTCGCCAGCGCACGCCGGGCACTCGGTCAGCGCCTCGTCGTGGAACGACTGCACGACCTCGAGGCGCTCCTCGCAGTCACGGCACGCGTATTCGTACGTCGGCATCGACGGTGCTCCTGGGGGTCGCGGGAGAGGGCTACTGGCACTCATCCCCATCGAGTGCCAATGATGCCGTGCATGGCTGCGTCACGCAACCCGGCGGGCGTCGCGACCTCCGCCGGGATGGCCATGGGGGCCAGGCAGGCGTCAGGACGCGAAGCGAAGCACCTGCGTCTCGGTGACCAGCGCGTGCATCGATGCGTCGAACGCGGTCGCGGGCACCTCGTCGACGACCTGCACGTCGAACGCCACGGCGATCCGGGTGGCGTCGATCGACGCGAGGAAGCGGTCGTAGAAGCCGCGGCCCTGACCGCAGCGTCGCCCGTGGCGGTCGAACGCGATCCCGGGGACCACCACGACGTCGAGCGTGCCCGGATCGGTCGCCTCACCCCGTGGCTCGAGGATCCCGCGGTAGCCGCGGACGAGGTCGGTGTCGTCAGAGAACGCGACCACCTCGAGGTCGTCTCCCGAGACACGGGGAAGGTGCGCCCGGCCGCCTCTCGCGAGGACCTGTTCGGCCAGCGCGAACACGTCGACCTCCTCGTCCGACGCGCCGTAGAGCAGCACGTCGTCGGCGTGCTCGAAGGCGTCGAGGCGCGCCACCTCGGCGCAGATGCGGGTGCTCGCGGCGCGCCGTTCGGCCGGGTCGAGCCGCGCGCGCAGGGCACGGATCTCGCCTCGGAGCACGGCCTTGCGCTCGTGCACTTCGCGACCGTCCATCGAGCCCCCGGGTGCGCGGTGACGCGAGTCTACGGTCGATAGGCTCGGTGGCGTCGAGGGAGGTGCCCGTGATCCGCAAGGCCGTGCTGCCCGTCGCCGGCCTCGGTACCCGTGCCCTGCCCGCGACCAAGGTCGTTCCCAAGGAACTGCTGCCGATCGTCGACAAGCCGGCGATCCAGTACATGGTCGAGGAGTGCGCGCGCGCCGGCCTCGACGACGTGCTGTTCGTCAACTCCGCGGGCAAGCACCTCATCGAGGACCACTTCGACCGCCTCGCCGACCTGGAGGCGGCCCTCGACGCGAAGGGCAAGGTCGAGGAACTCGAGATGGTGCGAGAGCTCGCGTCGCTGGCCACCATCCACAGTGTGCGTCAGCCCGAACCGCTGGGCCTGGGACATGCGATCCTGATGGCAGCGAGCCATGTCGGTGACGAGGGGTTCGCCGTCCTGCTGGGAGACGACATCGTCGACCCGAGTGCGCCCTTCCTCGAGCGCATGATCGACATCCACGACCAGACCGGCCGCGCCGTGCTCGCGCTCATGGAGGTCCCGGACGAGCAGACGTCCCTGTACGGGATCGCGACGGTGGAGCCGACCGACACGCCCGGCGTGTTCGACATCGTCGACCTCGTGGAGAAGCCGCCGCCGGGCACGGCGCCGTCGAACCTCGCCGTCATCGGCCGCTACGTCCTGCCGGGATCGATCTTCCCCGAGCTCGAGCGCACGCAACCGGGACGGGGAGGGGAGATCCAGGTGACCGACGCCCTGCGCGCCATGGCGCACCGTGAACCGATCGTCGGGGTGCTGCTCGACGTTCCGCGCCACGACGTCGGTGACAAGCTCGGGTTCCTGCAGGCGACCGTCGAACTGGCGGCCCAGCGCCCGGAGTTCGGGGCCGAGTTCGTCGCCTGGCTGCGTGACTGGGTCGCGGAGCAGCCACGATGACGACCTTCGAGGGTCTGGGTCGTGACGAGGTCGTGACGTCCGACGAGATGATCTCGGTCGAGGACCATCTGGCCGGCATCCTCGAGCTGGTCCACACCGCCGAACCCATCAATCTCCGACTCGTGGACGCGCTGGGGCTGGTCATCGCCGAGGACGTGGCCAGCGAGGTCAGCATCCCGGCGTTCCCGAACTCGGCGATGGATGGATACGCCGTGTCGTCGGCCGACCTGGCCAGTGCGTCCCACGAGGTTCCGGTGACGCTGCGCATCGTGGGCGAGATCGTCGCGGGGGAGGCCATGCCGGTCGAGGTCGCACCGGGATCCGCCGCACGGATCATGACGGGCGCACCCCTGCCGGTCGGTGCCGACGCGGTGGTCCCCGTCGAGGTCACCTCGAGTTCCGGTCCGGGTGACGCGACGTTCCGTGCGCCGATCGAACGAGGGCGCCACGTGCGCTGGCCGGGCGAGGACCTCAAGCCCGGACAGCCCCTGGTCGCCCGCGGGCGGCGGGTCACGCCCGCGGAGATCGCGGTGCTCGCGACCGCCGGGGTCACTCGCGTCACCTGTGTCCCGCCGCCTCGGGTCGTCACGATCTCGTCGGGCAACGAGCTCGTGCGCGCCGAGTCTCAACCCGGGCCGGGCCAGATCCGTGACAGCAATGGCCCGATGCTCACCACCATGGTGCGTGCGGCGGGTGGCCTGCCGTTCTCGGCCGGCATCGTCCCCGACGACCGTCGGGAGCTGATCCACGCGTTCGACACGAACAGCGGTCATGCCGACCTGTTCGTGTGTACGGGGGGTGCCAGCGCGGGCACGCTCGACCTGATGCCCGAGGTGATCGCGGCGCTCGGCGAGGTGTGGAAGGTGAAGGTCGCCATGCAGCCGGGGATGCCTCAGATCCGCGGGCGGATCGGCGGGGTTCCCGTGGTCGGCCTGCCAGGAAACCCGGTGTCGGCCTTCGTCTCCTTCGAGGTGTTCGCGAGGCCTGCGATCCGACGCCTGCAGGGCCGCCGTGACGTCGCACGACCGACGGTCACCGCGACCGTGACGGAGGCGCTGCGTGCCCCCGTGGACAAGCGCGGGTACTCGCGCGTGCGCCTGCGGCGTGACGGGGCGCGGTGGCTCGCGACACCGACCGGTCCGCAGGGTTCACACGTCACGTCGTCGATCTCCGCCGCGGACGGACTGGCGATCGTGCCCGAACACCTCACCGAGATCCCCGTCGGGGAGATGGTCACGGTGCAGCTGCTGCTCGACTGACCGAACGGACGACATCGTGGTGCAGGGCGACGACCTGACCCACCTCGACGCCGACGGGCACGCCCGTATGGTCGACGTGGGCGACAAGCAGGTGACGGCACGGGTCGCCGAGGCCGAGTGTCGCGTGGTGATGTCACCGGACACCGCGGCACGCCTGCTCGACGGGGACCTGCCCAAGGGTGATGCCCTGCCCGTCGTGCGGATCGCCGGGATCCAGGCGGCCAAGCGGACCCACGAACTCGTCCCGCTGTGTCATCCGCTCGCGCTCGACGGGGTGGAGGTCGATGTCGACGTCGACCCGTCCGGTGTCGCCCACATCCGCACGCGCGTGCGGGTCACGGGCCGCACCGGCGTGGAGATGGAGGCGCTCACTGCGGCCAGCGTCGCGGCGCTCACGTTGTACGACATGGTCAAGGCGGTACAGCGCGACGTGGAGATCACCGACCTGCGTCTGGTCGCGAAGTCGGGTGGTCGCTCGGGGGACTATCGTCGGGGATGACGCGATGTGCGGGCGCCGCACGTCGTGTCACGTCCTGGCACCCCTGTACTTACAGACATGTCACTCCTGCTTCCCAGGTGCCGGTACGGGTGTTATCTTCGGGACAGTCCGCCGACCATGGCGGTGACGACGGGTGTGGAGGCAGCACGTGGTGCTCCGGTGACGCAGGACTGCAGCGCGTGAACACTGCGCTGATCGGTCTGCTGGTGGTCTCCGGGGTCGCCTGGGCGCTCCGCACGTGGCAGACCTCGCCGAGTGCGACGGTCGGAGGATTCGAGCGGACGATGGAAGCTCTCAGCGACCGGGGACGGGACGATCGCCACCCTGCGGCGGTCCGGCTCCGCGAACACCCGATGACCGTCCAGCGGCGGGTCCGATTCCTGCGCATGCTTGCCGCCACCGGGGTCGCACTGGCGCTTGCCGTCGTCCTGCGCGGGGTGTTCTGGCTCCCGCTCGTCGCGATGGTCATCGCGACCGGTTCGTACGTGGTCATCCTGCGGCGTCTCAAGATCCAGCGGGACGAGGCTCGCAGCGTCGTGCGCGAACTGCACCTCAACCCGCCGGACAGTCGCGCCCGCAGCCTGGTGGGCGCCGGGCGTGCTGCCGTCGGGGCGGAGATGATGCCCGACGGGTTCCCCAGCACGAGCGTGCGACTGCGCCGCTGGGACGACTGAGCCACCTCCGACAGTCAGAGGTCGGCTTACAGGGCCCGTTGGTCGGGGTCGCCACGCAGCGGCTACCATCCGCGCCTGCTGACGGGAGCGATCGGTCTCCGGCACGTCACCCTGGGGGTGTAGCTCAGCCTGGCAGAGCACTTCGTTCGCAACGAAGGGGCCG